>CAZJDS010000035.1:0-388 GCA_964544795.1 uncultured Alkaliflexus sp.
ATTACGGCAGCATTTTATGCAGACTCATGATTGCGAGAGAATGACCTGATAGCAGTTTTGGCCAAGTTATTGTGTTGTCAGGCAAGTAGCGGTCATCAACTAGATGATAACGGGACATAAGCATAAATAGATTGTATATATATACGTTAGAGCCTTTTCCCTCCTGTTCGTCATTCTCAAATAACAAGAACTTTTATTGATTGTGTTTTATTAATGTGAATATCTTTTCTAACACAGCAGATTGTTTATTCCAAGTTTTGGGTTTTATATTTAACGCTATCGGATCGTGTTGCGTGTATAAAATAATTTCAACTCTCTCAGTATGGTTAAAAATACCAATCAAGTCTTTAAATGCTATTGTAGTTGAATATCTATAATGCCACTTTTT
>CAZJDS010000035.1:398-1583 GCA_964544795.1 uncultured Alkaliflexus sp.
ATAAATATTCTTTTGACTCTGAAAGAATGAATTTTATTTCCTGTTGTAAAAAGAAGACTATCTATAGTTTGAAATGGTTTATCGAAATAGGAGAAATTAAGGGTTGCGGAGTCATTTGCTGAGAAGTAGGTAATATCATAATTGAGCTCACTCTTTTGTTTAATATTTTTAAAACCGCTCTTAGGAAGTATAAAATAAAGAACGCCTTCCTCCTGCATTGAAGAAGTATAATGTTTAGAAATATTCTGAGCAAAGCCATTACTCGATAATAGCAGCAACAAAATAATAAGTTTGGTAAAATGGGTGGGTGTGAATAAACACACCCACTTATTTTCATTATTCTCCATAAACAAAAACTGTGTACGTAGAGTAAATCCCCAAAATACTTGTAACATGTTCGTCAACATGGTGAATTTTACTAATTCCAGCAGATTTAGTAGCTGCTTCAATACTTGCATCACCTGTTGCTATTATTCCCAAAATAGAGGTTGCTTCAGAAGAACCCGCTTTTGAAGAGTTTGAATTGCTCGTTACAGCAAGTGGAGCTTTAACATCTGTATAAAATGTTCCCATTACAGGACTTTTTACAGCGGAGCAACTTGCGAACAAGAATGCAATACAAATTGCAAATCCGAATTTTAATAAATTTTTCATTTTATAAATTTTAAGATTCCTACTCTTATGGCTTTTCAGTACCGCCCCGTTTTTATTGTGGTTTCTGGACTCCACATATTTTATCTATCAAAAATGAATGTTTTATAAAACTATATATGCAACCCTGTAGCTTCAAAACAATTCAAATCAAAATATTTAAAAATCATACACCCAAGCGAACTCGGGTGCACGATCTTTGTCTATTTTCAATTTATACTATTCATTATATGTAATTGTCCCTTCGGCAATTAACTTCTTTTTATCAAAATCCGAATATGCCTTTATTGTTACAACATCCCCATCTTTAATATCAGGAAGTCTTGCCGGTGAACTAACCGAGAAATCAGAAACTAGCGTACCATTAATGTATGCATAATGTTCCTTAGCGCCTGGAAAAAGAGTAAATCCTAAAGAAATATTACCCATTGTATCATAAAATTCGAATCCTGTTATGACACCGACTTCACCAGCGCCACCACCATCACCATCACCATCACCATCACCATCACCATCACCATCACCATCACCATC
>CAZJDS010000035.1:1683-11681 GCA_964544795.1 uncultured Alkaliflexus sp.
ATCACCATCACCATCACCATCACCATCACCATCACCATCACCATCACCATCACCAGTACCATCACCAGTACCATCACCAGTACCATCGCCAGTACCAGCGCCAAAAGTAATTTCTCCTTTAGCAATCACTTCCTCATTAATGTCGATAGCTTCTATCGTAACAACATCCATTACCTCTATTTGGCCCTTAGGAAACCACTTTGGTGATTTTTCCATATCCATCAGCCATTCGTTATTTACAAGAATTCGATAGACTTCAGTATTAGGATACTCGTCCCATTTTAAGAAATCCAACCACATATCAAGAATTTCCTTATACTCTTAATAAAACTCAATGCCAGTAATGACTCCGTCATTCTTATCATCATTCGCATCATCATCTTTCCCACAAGAAAACATCACAAGAGCAAGTCCCACAATAGTCAAAAACTTAATTTTTTCATAATTTGTTTTTTGTTTGTTTAGTAAAAATATTCTGTTTGTATTTATTATGTGTACACCAATAAAATTAGACGTATATTAAAATATCCTTTAAAAAATATTTTAATTAGCAGGCTATAAATTCAGCACTGTTGCCAAAAAGGATAACAAAAACCTTAATTCCTATAAGCTCCTAAAAAAGAGACCAATCCAGTTATTTAAATTATTTGTTATTATAGCTCCCCAATACTTCAAATACTCTTTTTAACATTAAGGGGTTGGGTTTTAAAAATTGATACTTCGTATGTCAAAAAGTTATTTTAATTGATACAAATATCAACTTCAAAAACAAAAAAACCTCGCACACTTGTGAGGTTTTAAAGATTTAGGAATAATTTTAAACGATTTTGGAATATTAAATTAGAGGGACTATTGCTCTATCGAGCATGTGAAAAACAACCCAAGATTCATAAATCAAAAAAGGTTACCGCTGAAACAAAGCAATTCATAGGATTTTGCAAAACTCCATAGAGAATATTAAACAATTCAAGAAGTAATAATTTAGAAAATTTATGTTTTTGTTAAAACCGCTTTACACTACGCAATTTCGCACAGTTTGAATAGTGTGTCTATTTGTAAAAAAATCACAATCGCCTCAGGTTAAAATAAAATATTAAACCAAAATGAATTTCTGAAAAACACAAAACACACCACAACACTCATTCAGGTCTGTTTTATTTCTAAAACAATCCAGTTTTTAATCGGGATTTTCCTGAAGCGAAATGTGAGCTAAATCAATTTTTAAATTCTCAACCCGCGTTTTTTAGTGCGTTGATGGGTTGACTTATAGATCTAGATAACTTACTTTTAAAGATCTAATCAACCCTTGATGCGATGCCCAAAATTCATCAATACCCTTTTTTACGGTTGTTGATACCTTTAGCAGGTGGTATTCTCGTTGGCGATTTTATTAACCCTCCAATTACTGCAGAGGCTGTTTTACTGTTGCTGTTCGCATCATTTATTATCTACTTTATCCACCACCGATATTTATATAAGCGTTATTCTTTACGCTGGTTTTCAGGAATATTTACATTTATATTTCTGTTTTCTACGGGATATTTCCTCATTCAGATTTCAGCTCCCATACCCCTTCATGAAGCTCAACGCATTTCAGCATTGGGTGAAATATCAAATATAGAGGAGCGTCCTTCGGGATGGGATCAAATCACTTTCATGCCCCTCTTTTCTTACGACTCTATTAACCTAAAGGGGAACGGAAATTGGCTCTTGTTGGTTAAACATGAAGTATCCGATAGTTTCAAGACGCACGATAAAGTGTTTGTAAAAGGAAACCTTCTACCACTTGAGGGTTCAACCAATCCCAACGCATTTGATTACGGACGATATCTCGTGCGAAACGGATTCTCAGCGCAGATGTTTATTTCCGACACTTTATCCATCCAATTGGTAAAAAGAGAAAAGACAGTACGAATAAGTCAAATCCCACAAAAAATTAGAGCTAAATGCGAAAATGTTTTTATCGAAAGCGGAGTAGATTCTACTTCTATGAGTGTGGTAAAAGCAATTTTGTTGGGTGATAGATCAGATATTGATAAAGAGGTAAATCAGCAATTTGTGAAAAGCGGAGTAATTCATATTTTGGCAGTTTCAGGATTGCATGTGGGCATTATTTACTTAATAATAAATCATGTGTTGGCACTTTTCCTGAAGCCACGCAGTAATTTAAAATGGATCATTGCTGTTTTGCTGTTACTTGGATATGCTTTTATCACTGGTTTTTCTCCTTCAGTTTCACGAGCGGTACTAATGTTTAGCATCATACAAATTGGTCGATCAATAAATAGAGATATTAATATGTATCAATTGATCTGTCTTTCTGCGTTTATACTTTTGCTAATTCAGCCTCAATTTATTTTTAATATGGGATTCTGGCTAAGTCATCTCGCTGTTGCAGGTATAATAGCCTTTTATCCAATCATCTATGGCTGGTTCACATTTAAGTTTCCTCTTTGGCGGTGGGGATGGTCTATAATTAGTGTCTCTACTTCTGCACAGTTAAGCACTTTTCCGCTTTCGCTATACACTTTTGGTGCCTTCCCAATCTATTTTTTGTTGTCGAATATCCTCATACTTCCAATAGTTGCACCACTCTTAATCATTGCTTTAATGATTTTAGTTTTTTCACCATCCAATTTTTTAGCAAAAATGCTGAGCGGACTACTTAATGATCTGATTCACTATATGATTAATGTTACCGAATGGATTAATTCTCTTCCTACGAGTTATATAGAGTTGGTATGGGTTTCGTTAACATTGATGATAGCTTTGTATATCGTTTTGTTCTATCTCTATCAAATTTATCAAACAGCCTCAGCAAAAAACTTATTAAGATTGGGCGTTTGGATGGTTATTTCTCTGATAATAATTAATGTACAATTTCTCTTCAAAATCTCTCAATCGGGGATGGTTGTTTACGATACAAATAAAGGACTTCTCATAGATTTATTCTATCAAGGAAATTTAGTAACCATTGAATCTGAAGGATTAGCAGCCTCTTCCAAATCTTATGCGCGTGATGGATTGGCCAAAAGGCATCGGCTAAAATCTGAAACGATCATTCAGATTGTTGATGATCAACCCTCTATAAAAAAGATAAAGGTGAATAATCAACTCTTTTATATTATAAATGGATTTACTTCTCATAATCTTCCTATATTAGATACCCATAAAGCAGATGGAATCATTTTACGAGGCAACAACAACTTTGATCTCGAACTGTTATTAAAGAACGTAGATTGCCCTTTAATTATTACCACAACTGAAACGCCTTCTTGGTTACTGAAAAAATGGAAAAATATATCCACAAAACTTGAGCAACCTTTCCACCTCATTAATAATGAGGGGGCTAAAACAATAAGCAGCCTATGAAAAATAAGTTATACAGAACCAAGAAAATAATTTTATATGTGGGTTTTATTCTATTAATTTGCTGGCGACATAGCAGACAAAAATAACGACATGAGAATTTTGATTTCTGGAGCGGGAGAAGTAGGAACACATTTGGCAAAACTTTTAAGCAACGAAGATCATGATGTAATTTTAATGGATGACGATGAAGATCGTTTACAAGAATCTTCGAGCCATTTTGACATTATGACGGTAATAGGATCAGGCACATCCATTGATGATTTGAAAGGTGCACAAGTAAAAAATTGCGATCTTTTCATCGCTGTCCCTCCTTACGAAGAGGTAAGTATTTTATCAGCTATACTTGCAAAAAAATTGGGTGCAAAGAAAACCTTCGCTCGAATAAATAATTTTGAATATCTACAATCAGAAAATAGAGAATACTTCAGAGAGTTGGGTATCGATGAACTTATCTTTCCTGAGAATTTAGGTGCTCGGGAGATTGTTACATCTTTGAAACATGTGGGCATTCGCCAAATGTTTGAATTCAGCGAAGGTCGTCTGTTGCTTTATGCTGTAAAACTTAGAGAAAATGCTCCAATTGTGGGTATGACTCTATCCGAAACATCTGAACTTCATAAAGAAAACATCTATTTTGCAGTAGCGATCGTGCGCAACGGCAAAACTATCATCCCGCGTGGAAGCGACAAGTTTATGCACAATGATTTGGCTTATTTAATTACGACAAAAGGAGGCTTAGAACAACTTTTAAGTGACGCTGGCAAAGTAAACTATGAAGTGAAGAACGTAATGATATTAGGAGGCAGCAGAATAGGTACCAAAGTAGCCAAGGACTTGGAGGATCAGTATCATGTTAAAATCATCGAAATCGATAAAGAACGTAGTAACCACCTTGCAGATGTTCTTGAAAACACTTTAGTTATTCATGGTGATGGTCGTAACTTAGAATTGCTCAAAGATGAAGGCTTGAGCAAGACCGATGCTTTCATTGCTGTAACAGGAAATTCAGAAGTTAACATCTTAGCTTGTCAACTGGCGAAGAAAATGGGCGTGGTTAAGACCGTAGCAGAGGTGGAAAATATGGATTATATCGATCTTGCAGAAAATATAGGCATAGGCACCATCATCAATAAAAAGCTAATTGCAGGAGGTCATATTTACCGACACACGCTAAAAGCCAATGTGTCTTACGTAAAATGTTTAACTGCGACAGATGCAGATGTATTAGAACTCATCGCCAAAGAGGGATCAAAAATAACCAAGGGCACACTCAATGATTTAGATCTACCTAACGACATGAATGTGGGTGGCATTATCCGTGGAGATGAAGTCATCATCCCGAACGGTAAAACCCAAATTTTGGCCAACGATAAAGTGGTGGTCTTTGTGCTTCCTTCGGGTGTAAAGAAGGTTGAAAAGATGTTTGGATAATCTTTATTAATCTTGAAGGATACCTTTTCCTTGTCGAATAATCTCAAAAGGGAAAGTAGTACAATCTACAATGGTGGAAGGTTCATTCCCCCCATAACCTCCATCAATTACAATCTCCACTAAGTTTTCATACTTCTCATGAATTAATCCTGGATCAGTTGTATATTCGAGAACCTCATCTTCATCACGGATGGAAGTACTAAGAATAGGATTCCCCAACTCTTTCACAATTTCTAAAATAATTGGATTGTCGGGAATTCTAAATCCAATGGTTTTTTTGTTGTTCTTAAACAATCTGGGCACATTATTATTAGCTGGGAGAATAAAGGTGAAAGGACCAGGAAGATTCTTCTTTAGCAATTTAAAAGTGTGATTGTCAAGCACTTTTACATACTCTGACAGATGACTCATATCGTGACATATAAAAGAGAGATGATCTCTTTTCAGATCCAAACCCTTAATTTGAGCAATGCGCTCCACAGCACGACTGCTGTTTATGTCGCAACCCATACCATAAATGGTGTCGGTGGGATAAATAACAATACCACCCGCCCTTAGAACTTCAACCGCACGTTCAATTTCACGAGGCTGAGGATTATCAGGATAAATTTTTACAAGCATAATTGATATTTTAAGCAAAGATAATGAAAATTGAGAGAGTAACTCCTCAAGAGAGATCGTGTAGAGGAAAAGAATTTAACAAAAAAGAGGTTGTCTATACTTTTAGGCAACCTCTTTCATTGTTAGATTTAGAATTCAATTTCTAATATCAATTATGAATTTAATTTTTTGCGTAATTTCTTAATTGAGTGCTGACCATTAATTTTTTATCTTTAGCCAACTCTTCATCCAAATTAAATTTCATTCTCTCATTTTCGACAAACAAATTAATTAAAGATCCAACAGGAGTTCTTCCTTGTGACTCAGTCACAATAAGAGTAGGTTTGCTCTTTAAAATTTCTGTAACCTGCTTCATTTGTCTTAAATGATTGTTCGGAACAAAGAGAATATGACAATTCTCTATTTCTGCAGAAGAAGAAAATTCAACCAACTTTATTGGGCGTCCCCCCGCAGTACGGTTATCCATACTTACTTTTAACTCGTGAAAAAGTGGATGGTTTTTTCCTAATATACCAATTACAAACTCAGTTTCTTGATGTAAATTTGGCCATTGAATGGATCTGGTAAAATTGTAAATAAAAGTAGTCTGATACTTTTCTAATTGTGCACTAACTTCGCTGAAAGAAGAAAAAAACACAACAGCCAACATC
The DNA here is from genome assembly GCA_964544795.1 of uncultured Alkaliflexus sp. Lineage (GTDB taxonomy): Bacteria > Bacteroidota > Bacteroidia > Bacteroidales > Marinilabiliaceae > CAZHHH01. The sequence goes on from CAZJDS010000035.1 coordinate 7,758, forward strand.
ACATAAATCAATTTCTTCATAATAAAATTATTTTATTTTATGCAAAGATAGCGATAGAAAATATTATTGATTTCTAATTAAGAATTATTAACCACAGGAAAAAGAATAAACACATGTAGTTTTTACGGACAACAAGGTGGAAGTCAATAAGAATAACGAAAGAGGATTCCTTCTATAGAAAAGCTACTATGCGTTAAAAGAGAAAATATGAAAAAAGAACTTTTAATTTATAAAAAGCACAACAACTTAATTCGATAAATGGATGATTTTAAACCTTACCAAAAATATCTGTTACTGATTTACCATAAGATCTTGATACGGGTATCGCGATTTCCCCTTCATCGTCCATCCAAAGTGAGATTTGTCCTTTTTCACGTTTAAACATTTTCACCTGATCTAAATTCACCATATAGGAACGATGACATCTTAAAAGGGGCAACTCTTGAAATTGATCTTCCATCCTTTTTAAAGTGTTTCTGAGAAGATACTTTTTAAGTTTAGAACCAGATTTATAGTGAATCTCAACGTAATTATCGCTGGCCGAGAGGTAAACTAAATCACCTGCTTTAATAGTAAATCGCAGCACATTGTTCTCATCCTTAAAAGCGATGAATTGAGGCTTACTTCTCAACTGCTTAAGAAGAGCATCCAGGCTCATTTTCTTCTCTCGCCAAGAGAAGTAAAGCAAGCTAACTGAATAAGGGATTAATAGGATAAGAGAAGCGTTCTGAACAGAAACAAAATATAAAAGGGTAAAAGGACGAACTCCGCCCAAAGTTATCCTCTCCAACAATGCATAAAGACCACCCATTAGCAGTATTTCTGCCAGAACCATTACTACATACCCAAGAATAGTAATTCGGTTGTGGCTCTTTATCCAAAACATCAACAGCCTACTTATAATAACCACTAACATACCCGCCAATACCAGCAATCCAGAGGCAAAAAGAAACATCCACCAACTTACATCATACCATTGGTCGGCACCAAATGGACGATATACATTAATAAAAATTAAAGCGAATAGTGCAGTAAAAAGAATCTGTTGAATGGTATTCCTTTTACTCACAAAAAAATCAGGTATGTTTTTTCGGCCAAAACGCATGATAAAAGGATTAAAAAGGGTTATGTGCAGATATAAAGAGAGTCAAAACCATTTACTTATACCCATCAAGTTTTGTGTACTAACTTAGATTACAACATGTCAAATATAAGCATATAAAATAGGGAAATCAATTCACCCCAGCCTAAAGTCATTCATCCCAGTTGCAAAACCACTTACCCCGAACAGCTTGCAAACACGGCAATAACAAGCATGTTGTTCAAAATATATTTATTTTGCAGAAGCTTATTTAATAATAAATACCGTACTGTTGATCAAGTTAGATGCCATTTTAAAAAAAGCTTTTCGATCGAAAGAAGAGTTCGCCATACTTCCAAACGATATGGTTGCTCATTTTATAGATTTAGAATCTGATTTTAGCTATAGAGCTCGTCCTATAAGTGGAATAATCACTAAGGATGAAAGAAAAATTATAACTGAAAGTGGACAGAATGAGAACCAGCGATTTAAGTACACTGTTATAGTACCAAATAAAAAACAGTCTGAAGATATAATATTCTTACTTCATGGCCTAAACGAGCGAAGTTGGGACAAATACCTTTTGTGGGCATGGTACTTAGCAAAAAACACCAAAAAAGCAGTTGTAATGTTTCCCATTGCCTACCACATGAATCGAGCGCCCCAAAATTGGAGTAATCCTCGGGAAATGATAAGCATAGTTAAACAACGAATTTTGAACAACAAAGAGGTTGTAAATTGCAGCTTTGCAAATATTGCACTCAGTTTAAGAATGGAACATACACCTGAAATGTTACCCATATCAGGCATACAAACATATTTTGACATCGTAAAACTGGCAATGATGATAAAATCTGGTCATCATCCGCTCTTCAAACAAAACACTAATATTGATTTTTTTGCTTACTCAATAGGTGCTCTTCTTGCAGAAATATTGCTCATTGCCAACCCCACCAGTCTGTTTTCCAGGCAAAGAGCTTTCCTTTTCTGTGGTGGGAGCACCTTTGATAAAATGAACCCAAGTTCCAAAGCCATTATGGACAGTAGAGCTTCGCAGCTTTTGAGACAATATATTCTCAGTGAACCCATAGTAGACAATGAAATAACTCTCTCTATACAGATGGCTCCACTCTTGCCAAAAGCATGGAAAATATTTAGAAGCATGGTGAACTCGAAGCAGCACATTAAAGAAAGAGAAGACGAATTTACAAATTTGGGAAGCCAAATCGAATCAATCGGATTAACGAAAGACAAAGTGATTCCACCTGATGCAATACGTAAAACGATGGGGCGTTGCCAAGAACTTGATTTTCCCTTTGAGTATAGTCATGAAAATCCTTTTCCATTAACCATAGATGCCAATATGCCTGATGTTGAGATGGCATTTAAAACAGTATTTGATAAAGCGGTAGATTTTTTGAGATAAAAGCCACTTCCATTATTGCTAATATCTTACCTGAGACAACTCAATACCAAGAGGGAAACTAAATCTGGGTCTTCTTGTGCAAGAAGAAGATAACCCCCTTGACTTATAGAACTATTAACTTAAATCTCTTACTATTATTTGCTCTCCTAACTTCAACCACATAAACTCCTGGTTGAAAAGGGATAACATCTAACATTGTATTATTCCCTCCTTGAGCCTCTTTGGAACAGATCAGTCGGCCTTCCAAATCATATATGTATAGCTGAAAAACACCACTTGATATACCTTCGATATGTAAAGGTTCATTCATAGAAAGAGGATTCGGATAAAGAAATATTGGCTGGCCATTTGACAAACTGGTAGAATCAGTAGCTACAGAGTTCATGGTAACAACTACTTCCAGATCAGAGGTTAATGAAAGTGCTTTTTCATAACTTAAATATCCTTCCATAGTTACTTCATAATTTTGCTGAATTAGCGACTCCACGCCATCAAAAATGACCACCCCATCATTATCAGTAAGTAACTCTATACCGTTAAAAGTGACTAACGCTCCCTCTATTCTATTTTCCTGATTGTTTTTTACAATAAACTTTACTGTAAAACACCCCGTAACTTCATAATTATATGACCAAGAGGAAACTGCATCAAAGCTCAAATAATCAGTGCGTATATTAAAAATATTTGTGCCACATATTTCTGCTTCTTTAGAAAACTGAGTTTCGGTGAACCCGTTCACTGCACCAGCTTCCGCACCATTCAAGCGAATGGTATATCCCATTCCTGAGTGTTCTATGTAGTCACCCGCTTTTTGTACTTCTGCTCTTTTGACTTTCTGCAAGGAAGAGGTTTTAACTAATGCTCTTTCAAGCTCCCTGCTTGTAGCTGAAGTTTTATGAGTTGCTGTTGGAAGAATAAACGTAGTAGCTGGCCCTACTCTTATATCGTCCAATAACAGGGCAAACTTATCATCAGAGTTATAGTGGACAGCTACTTTTATTTTTTGACCTACATAATCGTCCAAAGAGTATTTATAAAACGTCCACTCATCAGGAATAGTAGCATCTTCAATAATCGTGATAAATTCGCTTACGGAAGGTTCTTGTACCGAAACCAAAACACGAAACGATTCCAAGCCATACTTATCGGTCAAAGAACGAGCAAAAACAGAAAACTCATCTCCGCTTTGAACAGTGAACTGAGGCGAAATCAACCAATCGTCATTTGGTGCATTTTGTGAGGCAAAAGCAGCCAAAAACATTTTTCCAGAAGGCGCCATCATGTTATAATCCGTCTGTAAAATATTTTCATAATGAGGATCCATCACAATGAAAGAACCCACATAATTTTGATTAGGAAATTCATGGTCTTTTATAGAATAAGTTCCCCCCCTATCATGATCCAATTGAATCCAACC
>CAZJDS010000035.1:11691-14526 GCA_964544795.1 uncultured Alkaliflexus sp.
TGTTGAAAAAGGCTCATACCCTTCGAAACTTTCATCAATAACAGGATCCCACGATAAAGTAACTATATTATTCTTCTTTTTATGTCTTATATTTCGGACAGAGATGAGATCATCTGTTTTCTGCAAAGAAACAGTGATAGCACTATCTTTAACCGCCTGATAACGAAACCACTTAGGCTTATAGCCCGTAGGATCCACTTCTACTGACTGATAAAGAGTGTCGTGAGGGGCTGCCCAATAGATCATTCCAGCAGCATCAGACAAATAGGTGGAACCACCAATTAGAACGCCTACATTTTCAATAGGCAAACCTCCATCATTAATCTCCAAACTCATATTGTAATAAATGGGTACAGTGGAAAACATCATTTTTAAAGGCGTCATCTGATAGCAATGGTTGTTGTTAAAAGTAAAAAAGGAGAAATAATAATCCGAAGTATGATCCAAGCCAGTAATAGAAACTTCAGATCCTGAGCCCGCATAGACAACATAAGCACCTGAGCCCATATTATCTCCAGTTCCAAACTCCGCTGAAGCAGAATAAGCGACTCCATTATCAGGAAGTTCAACCGCCTTCTTGTTCTTACGTGCAATAACCAACACCTCTTCCCCCAAAGGTAGAGACCACGAAATATGCAGGGTGTTTTCAGTTGAATCCAATAATTCTACAGCAGAAACTCCCACAAAGTTAGTCTCACAAACCTGACCTTCTGAAATCACTACCTGATCAAGACCTATCCCATGACCGTAATTTCCTACACCAACAAAAGAAATCTCTAAAGGCTCCGAATAAGGGAGACGATAACGACGGCGGTTCCATTCATTTTCAGCACTTCTAAAAGTTGCCAACTCTTCCCAAGTTTCTGTATCGTTCTTTCTAATATAAACTTCCAATTCGTCCTGATCAGCTTCCCAAGGGGGCTGAACATGATAGAATTCAAGATTATAAACTTTGTTATTATCCAAAATAAAAGGAGGTGATACCAGACGCGAGGAACCTACCTCATAAGAATCCACAAAAAAAGAGGCAAAACTAGATCCTACTGCTGGTGCAGGAGGCTTATTGCTAATTCCTTCTGCCATTATCCCCCAATGATAGTTCCCTAAAATAGATTCCTGATACCATTGAGACAAGTCAACTTCAAAGCCATCCACCCATGGAAAAACAGTTACTGGTTCAGCAGGAGTTGTTTTTTGTATAGAAAGAGCACCTGACCAACTATCCCCCAAATCGCTCCAAACACTGTAGTAGTAGTGACTTGCAGGTTGCAAATCTGTATGAGAATAAAGAGTATCCAGACTACCATAATATAAAACAGCACCTCCTCCTTCAATCGCTTGTTCAACTGCATAGTTAGTGTCTGATGCAGGTGTTCCAAAAACCCCATCCGAGCTCCAAGCCAACAATACAGGATCTCTATCACTTGATGGAGTCCAATACACTTTATTTTCGTAGGAACTAATATTAGAAACCTCAAGTGTTATGGGACTTCCATTTTGCAAAGCCATAAAATCAAAAGAGATAATTCCATTTAGCTCTTGAATGCCAGTTATACTTCGATTATATGGCAAATCAGACCAAGTCTTCATGGCAGGTTCAGACTGATCCGTCAATTGTGTTTTCTGTAAAGACCCAGGAAAAGGTGCTGAAGAGGCATTGATATTTTCTCCAGCAGCCTTGACATACAGGCCTTGGTGTTCTCCTGTATTCACCGTATTAGAATTCCTCCTTGAAGCAATCCATGCAGCATCTACGTGATACACTACCATTCCGCGTCCTGGCAAAGCCGCATCAAAACCCTGTTTCTGTCTATTTTCCAACAATAGATACTCATTGGGCTCAGGTCCATTAACGCGATAAACACTTTCTGAAGTAATAATAGGATCTAAACTTATACGTGCAGGGGCAGAAATGACTGTTTCATCTACCCAGCCCAACTCGATTTTCGAAAATGGATTGTGATGCGACGGAGTGGAACCCGATGGAGAACCATTGTAATTACCTTTAGCCATGATGTCCCATTGGCCAGTTCCTTGGTAGCTTCCATCTGTTTCATCATTTGTATCATAAAAATCTGGCAAGCCTAAATTATGTCCAAATTCATGACAGATTACACCAATGGTATTGATGCCTCCATTTCGATCTCTGGTTTCAGGCTGAACCGTATATTGATCAATTTTTACTCCATTAAAAGTTCGCGCTGAAGTTGAATAACCAGCACTTGAGAAACTATAAGAATGGCTCCAGATATCATTAACATCACCTGTTACCTCTTGCCCTGGACCTTGATGAATAATAGCAATTCCTTCTACTACGCCATCCCCATCGTTGTCAAATTGAGAAAAGTCAACCCCTGCCAAGGATGCCTGCTTCACAGCTTGATAAGCAAATTCAGACCATTTATTTTCAGCACCATAATATTCATGGGTGTTAGGAACGGTAACCCAAGCTGTTACATAGGCCTCCATCTGCAACAGACCACCACTTACCTCTTTATAATAATCAGCAAAACTTCCAGTTCCGTTGTACTCCTCTTCGTTCATCATTGCATTGATGGTAGCTTTACTATAAAAAGGCTGTCGGTCAGTAAAGTTGGCCAATATAACCAACATCTTCTGTTTGCCAGTGGGCGCAAAATAGGTGCCTCCACCACGCTTTAGAAGTGGTGCTCTTTTGTTGGCTCTGATTTCAGCTATAGCTTTTGCGCTGATTCCTGCACCTTTACTCAATGTTTGAACAACAGATTGTTCAGCACTCTCTCTTTCATTAGGATTGGAGGCCAAAACACCTGAAGGAACCGCTTCTCCCGATTTTAATAAAGTCACATATTCATA
>CAZJDS010000036.1:0-14025 GCA_964544795.1 uncultured Alkaliflexus sp.
GAAACCAAACGGGGAACGTTTTTTAATATAATGGGTTCACGGAAAACAGTGCCATCCAATATGTTACGGATAGTTCCATTAGGTGACTTCCACATTTCTTTAAGTCCAAACTCTTCTACTCGAGCTTCGTCTGGTGTGATAGTAGCGCATTTCACACCCACGTTGTACTTTTTAATGGCCTTAGCAGCATCGATAGTAACTTGGTCGTTGGTAGCATCGCGATGCTCCATTCCCAAATCATAATATTTAATGTCTAAGTCCAGATAAGGAAGAATTAGCTGTTCTTTAATCATCTTCCAGATGATTCGTGTCATCTCATCACCATCCAATTCAACAATGGGCTGGGTCACTTTGATTTTACTCATGTTTTAAATTTTATATATTATTATATTTAGTAAATATCTTATTTAGATGATAATAAGCAAAGCATTGATGGAGTGCCATATATAATAAAACCAAAAAAATGGTTCTGCAAACTATAAGCTGCTATATAAAAATGAACTAAACTACGCTCTCTTCTGTAAACTATTAATCAGATACCAGTTGATTAACAACGAAAGAGCAACTTTGTTTATTTTAGTTGATGTCAAGATTAAATTTTTCTTTTAATGTTTGAAGTGCAGGGTTCTTCTGCATCATAGCATTTAATTTATCAGCAGCAGTATATGTCCTAACGGATACTGTGTTTTTATTTTTCTGAACAATAATTTCAATTTGTATCGTACTGTTCTTTAGGTTTTTACGAAGAAACTCGATAAGTTGACCTCTATTTTTGATTAACTCCCCTTCTTGAAAAGCAGATTCCACCTTTACAATAACACCTTGATTATTAGTTAACTCTGGCGTGCAGTTCTTTAGAATGCTATATAGTCGTGCATTCTGCTTTTCAATACTTTTGGTATATTGATTCCATGAAGACTTAAGGTTATCATAGGTAACTTCTTTTTCCTCTGCAATATAGGTCTCTTGAATTTCACTTGAAACAGAAGATTTACTTTGTTCTACTTTTGGAGAAGAAGTGCCTCCTCTATTAATAAGATTTTTAATAGAGATGGAGGTAATCTCTGGTTTTGCATCCTGAACAGTTCCAGTTGTTGAGGACGATTTAGAGATTTTAAGAGATGTTGCTGATGACTCTGTAGCAGCCGCTTTCTTCTGGCCTGCTAATTCAGTTGCTTTTTTTTTTCAGTCAGGATTCTCGAAAGGCCTAAAATAGCAAATTCAACATGCAAACGCTTGTTGCGTGCCATACGGTACTGAAGATCGCATTGAGTCGTAATTTCCAACGCTTTATATAAGAAATCTTTTTCGCACAACAGTGCTTGAGCTGCATATTTCTCTTTTATAGAGGCGCCTACTTCCAGTAGTTGAACTGTTTGAGGGTCTTTACACATCATCAGATCACGAAAGTGACTTGCCAAACCATTGATAAAATGACTCCCATCAAAGCCGTGTTGTAAAATATCGTTATAAATTAAGAGAGCATTGGTTCCATCTTCTTTTAAAAATGCATTCACTAAATTAAAATAGTAATCGTAATCAAGAATATTAAGATTGTCAATAACTTGCTGGTAGGTTACTTTCTTTCCAGAAAAAGCGATGATTTGATCAAAGATAGAGAGGGCATCACGCATGGCGCCATCGGCCTTAGTGGCAATGATGTTGAGTGCCTCTTCTTCGACCTCAACACCTTCTTTGTCTGCCACAAATTTAAGCCTTTTAACTGCTGTATCTACCGAAATGCGGTTAAAATCAAAAGTTTGGCAGCGAGATAATATGGTAGGAATGATTTTGTGCTTTTCGGTGGTAGCCAATATAAAAATAGCATGGCGTGGCGGTTCTTCTAAAGTCTTTAAAAACGCATTGAAAGCCGCTGCTGAAAGCATATGTACCTCGTCGATGATATAGACGCTGTAGTTGCCTATTTGTGGCGGGATACGTACCTTATCGTTGAGCAAGCGAATATCATCCACCGAGTTGTTGCTGGCAGCATCCATTTCATGAATGCTGTACGAACGGTTCTCGTTAAATGACTTGCACGATTCGCATTCATTACAAGGTTCGTAATCCGCAGTAATATTTTGACAGTTAATGGTTTTGGCAAAAATTCGAGCAATGGTCGTTTTACCCACCCCTCTTGACCCACAAAAAAGATAGGCATGTGCCAGTTGTCTGTTTTTGATGGCATTTTTAAGCGTGGTAGTAATGTTCTCCTGCCCTTCCACTGAACTAAATGTGGTGGGTCTGTATTTACGAGCCGAAACGATATATTCCATAATGATTAAAAACAGCTATTTTTTTTGAGCAGCCTTACAAAGATAAACAAATTCTACCATTCATACTCCTCAGATATGAAAACCATCCGTCCAAAATTGGTGGCGCGACTGTTTACAATGCGTAGAAGATTTAAAATTTCCATATGTACCTTGCTTGATTCCAAAGACTTTGTGTTGGGTGTGAATAATCTTTTGTAATGCTCTCGTTCAAAGTCAAAAGCCATAAGTGCATATTTCTTGTATTTCCTTTTCATTTTATTCGCATCCGCAGGACTCCAATTGCTCATGAGCGTTAATGCACGTTCCAGCTGCTTTATGCTTCGCTGATGATAATCTAAAAGTTCGGCCTGACCTTGCGCAGAAAACTGGATATTGGTTTTTAACCATTTTTCAGCCTGACGAGATATATTCACTGAGACAACATCCGCAATTTGCTCCAACTCATTGATGGCATGTAGAAAGCGAAAAATCTCTTCCCCCCATTGATCCATGGGTTGTTTTTCATTCATTTTCACCAAGAACTGGTTGATTTCATCTCGATAGAAATCAGTTCGTTCCTCCCAATGCCTTATGTTCTCCAGTGCTTTCTCATCTCGATCAACAAATGGACGTAAACAAACTCTCACCATATTATAGACCACTGCACCCATGTCTTGCACCTCTTTTTGCAAGAAAGGAATAGAAAGTTCAGGCGTTTTTAATAAATCATTGGTGAGATGGTGGAGTGAAAATTGATGTTGTTTCTTTGGAAGAGGAACCAGTTTAGTAGCCACTTTACCAATGAAGGCAGTAAAAGGAAGCATAGTGGCCGCCATAACTAAGTTAAAAATAGTGTGGGCATTGGCTAATAAGCGTGCGCTGGCCGCTGCATCTCCTGTAATATAAATAGTGAGTTGTCCCCAAGGTTGAATGAACCAAATGAAAAGAAAAACCCCAAATAACCGAAATAATGCATTGGCTACGGCCAACCTCTTCCCATCGTAACTTGCTGTGAGGGCTGCTAATAAGCCAACAAAAGTAGTTCCTATATTGGTTCCAAGTATTAAAGGTAAAGATGCATCAAAAGTTATTAATCCGCTATTAACTAACGTTATAAGGATTCCAATAAAAGCCGCACTACTTTGGATGGCTGCTGTAAAAATCATCCCCACAAGAATTGCAGGTAAGGGTTGTTCTAAATAAAGAAGTAGTTCTACAAAACCATCCATTTCACGTAAAGGAGCCATTCCTTCAGACATGAGACGCATCCCATAGAATAGAATTCCAAAGCCCAATACAATCTGTCCACCATTGCTCCATCTCCCTTTGGTAAAGGCACGTATGAAAAAACCAATTCCAACAAACATGAGTGCCAAACTACCTACATTAAAAGAGATGAGCTGTGCGGTAATGGTGGTTCCAATCCCTGTGCCCAACATCACGGGGAGGGTTTGTACAAAGGTGATGATAGAGGCATCAATGAAACCGATCAGAACTACAGAGGCGGCACCGCTACTTTGAAACAGTAAGGTGAGTAGTACACCGAAGCCTACGCCACCTGTTTTGGTTCTTAAAAACTTTTCAAGCAACTGTCGGAGTGTATGACCAGCCATTTTTTTCGCTGCCGAGCTCATAAGCTCCATACCCAACAAAAACAATCCCAATCCCCCAATAAGGGTGATAACTATGAAAAAAACATCCATAGATGTTCACTTTACAATTAATGAAAATCAAAAATAAGAGGAACTTTTGAAGTTATGGCATAATTTCCTTAAAAAAATAGAAACCAAAATACCATTACCACTGAGCCAACAAATCATATTCTTCTGCTCCAGTGATGGTGACCTCATAGAAATCACCAATATTCATGGGCTGAGTTGTAGAAATTAGAACTTCAGGATCCACCTCTGGACTGTCAAATTGAGTGCGTCCCACATAAAATCCATCTTCCAAACGGTCGATAATTACTTTTTGCTGCGTGCCCACCTTTTTCTGGTTCAGTTGTAAACTAATTTCACTTTGTAATTCCATGATGACATTGGCTCGCTCTTGTTTCTCCTCGTCGGGAATATTATCTGTATAATTTTTATGGGCAAACGTATCCTCTTCATGGGAATATGGAAAAACACCCAATCGGTCAAATTTTTGTGCGACAACAAACTCTTTGAGCTGTTCAAAATCCTCTTGCGTTTCATTGGGGTGACCAGTGATTAATGTAGTTCTAAGATGGATGCCCGGCACTCTTTCTCTGATTTGAGAAATCAACTCCAGCGTTTGAACTGTGGTAACATTCCTACGCATACTTTTCAGCATAGGATCGGAAATATGTTGAAGAGCAATGTCTAAATATTTGCATACTTTGGGATTGACAGCCATCTCATCCAACAAATCCAAGGGAAAACCGGATGGGTAGGCATAATGCAAACGAATCCACTCAATACCCTCTACTTTTGAGATTTCTTGTATGAGCGTTGCCAACTTGCGTTTTTTGTAGATATCCAACCCGTAGTAGGTCAACTCTTGTGCAATCAGCTGAATCTCCTTCACTCCTTTTGCAGCCAAAAGCTGAACTTCTTCCACCAAACTTTCGATGGTCTGAGATTTGTGATTGCCGGTGATAAGAGGTATGGCACAGTATGAACAGGTGCGATCGCACCCTTCAGAAATTTTTAGATAGGCATAATGATTGGGCGTGGTAAGTGTGCGCTCATTGCGTAAATCAGCCCGATAACTCATGCCCAAGTCTGAAATCAAGTTGTTCCAGTTGAATTTTCCGTAGAACTTGTCCACCTCAGGAATTTCTGTGCCCAATTGCTCAAAATATCTCTCCGAAAGACAACCCATTACAAACAACTTCTCCAGATCGCCCCGCTTTCGTGCGGCAGCAAAATTAAGAATCATCTCAATAGACTCTTCCTTGGCATCACCAATAAATCCACAAGTATTGATCACCGCAATCTCACCTGTAGGATGTGGTGAGTCATGCTCTACCTCAAAGCCTCCTGCTTCAAATTGCTTAATTAATCGTTCTGAATCCACGAGATTTTTAGAACATCCCAAGGTAATCACATCTACTTTTTTCTTTCTCATGGTTTCAACAAAGAGTTATTTTCCGAAAAGAGACTCAACAAATGCTTCACGATTGAATGGCTCCAAATCATCAATTCCCTCTCCAATGCCAATGTACTTTACAGGAATTTGAAATTGATCTGATACACCAATTACCACACCGCCTTTGGCAGTTCCATCTAATTTTGTAATGGCTAAAGCACTTACCTCTGTCGCCAAAGTAAATTGTTTGGCTTGTTCAAATGCATTTTGTCCTGTGGAACCGTCCAATACCAATATAATTTCATGAGGCGCATTCGGAATTACCTTCTGCATCACTTTCTTGATTTTAGAAAGCTCATTCATCAAATTCACCTTGTTGTGCAAACGTCCTGCGGTATCGATAATTACCACATCAGCGCCTTGGGATTTTGCTGAAGTTACCGCATCAAATGCAACTGATGCAGGATCTGAGCCCATTTTCTGTTTCACCAGTGGGACATCTACCCTATTTGCCCAAATTTCAAGTTGCTCGATGGCTGCAGCACGAAAAGTATCGCCAGCACCTAAAACCACCTTTTTGCCTGCATTTTTATATTTATAGGCCAATTTTCCAATGGTGGTGGTTTTTCCCACTCCATTTACACCCACCACCATAATCACATACGGTAAATTTTGAGCAGGAAGTTCAAAATCTTCTTGATCCTGTACATTGTTCTCAGAGAGCAAAGCTGCGATCTCCTCTTTCAATATGGTGTCAAGTTCTTGGGCATTGATAAATTTATCGCGTGCCACTCGTTTTTGAATTCTTTCAATAATTTTCAAGGTGGTATCTACCCCCACATCAGAACTGATCAATACACCTTCTAATTCATCCAGTACATCGTCGTCCACTTTTGACTTTCCCACCACCACGCGAGAGAGTTTTTGAAATACACTCTCTTTGGTTTTCGCTAAGCCATCATCTAAACGCTCCTTTCGAGAACGAGAAAAACTACCAAATAGCCCCATAATATATTTTGAAATTCATATTTACATTGGTAAATATAGTGATTATAAAGAATAAGAAGGTTGTTGCCTAATAATAAAAAAGCCCCCTATAGTAGTAGGGAGCTTAGTTTAATTACGCGATCCGAAATTCGGATTATTTTTTATCAAAAAACTCTTTCACGTTATCATTTCCAACCATTTCGGTTTGGAAATTGTAGGCACCAGTTTTAGGAGATTTTACCATCTTTATCACACGAGTGTGTCCTTTTCCTGATCCCTTTTGTAAAGTTGCTACTGATTTCTTAGCCATGATTCAATTTTTACTTAATTTCACGATGTACAGTCATACGCTTCAAAATAGAATTGTATTTCTTGATCTCCATTCTGTCTGGCGTGTTTTTTCTATTTTTCACGGTAATATACCTGGAAGTACCGGGTAGTCCACTCTCTTTGTGCTCAGTACACTCCAGTATAACCTGGATGCGGTTTCCTTTTCCTTTTTTTGACATTTTTTCTACCCTCCGTTATTTGAGTTTTGCACTTAAAAGACCTTTATCTTGCGCCGATTTAATGGCTGCCTGCACACCAACTTTATTAATTAATCGAAGTCCAGATGCTGAAACTCGTAGTTTCACCCATCGATCTTCTTCGGGCAGAAAGAATTTTTTGTAAAATAAATTTACATCAAACTTTCTTTTGGTGCGTCTTTTTGAGTGGGAAACGTTGTTTCCTACCATTGCCCTCTTACCAGTTATTTCACAAACTTTTGACATTGCTCAACCTTTTATTATATCTATGTTTTTCAAACAGAGCGCAAAATACGGAATTTATTCTCTAAAAAACAAATAGATTGGCTCTTTATTATAGTGTTATTTCATTTTATTTTTAAAAGTGTCCTTTTATGCAAAAGTTGTAATCAATTTCACATGTTAAACTTTTGAAGTATATGACTACACTCAATTAGATTCTATTACAATGACTTAACTATGTAAAACAGACCTATATTTAAAGCAGTCTTCGTTTGACCATTTTACAGGTCGCACCTACGCTGTTAAGGTGCTGTGATTATAGATTTTCTACAAACAGTATTACTCCTACGGAGTGTATGAATGTATTAACTTGAAAATCTGCTTATTATAAAGCATTTATTTGCAGGTGTTTCGATGACAGAGATATCGAGCTTTTAAAGAAATGTTTGATGGCTTTTGTTTGACACCAGCTGGGGTCGACATCCTAATTCCCTAATTATATGTCTAAAAACATTTGAACCCGCAGGGTTCTTGTTTTCGTATTTTAAAAGCATATCTACCAATCAAGTCACGCATTTTAACTCCGTTAGGAGTGTTCTGTCTGAAGCACATCAATGATAATGACAAATAAAGTTCCGTCAGGAGTGTTCTATCTATCGTAATGTGATCGCATCAGTTAATATAAAGAGACATCGACAACTGAACAGTTTTACAGGTCGCACCTACGGCCCTTTAGGTACTGTGATGATAGGTTTTCTACAAACAGTATTACTCCTACGGAAAATAGACATCCGTAAGATTACCATTCTCCTCTATCCATCATCTGTAAGGCGCGAATAATTCCAGTTTCAGCAGTACGCAAAATATTCCTTTCACGAGAGTCTCTCGAAAAACTAAATAACTCACTTACAATCTTATTTTCAGATGCCCAAGCAATCCAGATGGTGCCCACAGGTTTTTCTGGAGTGCCTCCTCCTGGTCCAGCTACACCAGACGTGGCAATGGCGAAATCGGTGTTTAAAGCCTTTAGAGCGCCTTGTGCCATCTGCTCCACCACTTTCTGACTAACGGCACCAAAATCATTTAAATCACGCTCAGAGACTTCTAGGATTGATAATTTCACTTCATTTGAATAGGCCACTATACTTCCTTTAAAAACCTCCGATGAACCAGGAATAGAAGTGAGAAGATGTGCCAACAATCCGCCCGAACAACTTTCGGCAAATCCAATGGTCTTATTTTTTTGTTTTAGTGCATTTATCAATCCAGCCGCAGGTAAGAGATCGTCATACGCATAAATATATTTGCCTACAATGGGTTGCAGCCCTTTAATTGCGCTGTCTATTGCTTGTTTTAAAGGGTTTGCATCATTTCCTTGTGACGAGAGCCGAAGACGTATTTTGCCAGGCGATGGTAAGTACGCTATTTTTATATTTTCTGGCAACGAATCTTCCCAAGAAGAAAGCATTTCAGCCAAAACAGCTTCCGGGAGGCTATGAATATGTACCGTCCTGTGCATGACAACACCTGTAGTAAACTGTTTTGAGAGCCTTGGAATAATCTCTTCCACCATAGTTTGTTTCATTTCAGAAGGTACGCCAGGCATACTCACTACCACCGCTCCATGGTAATCGAACCATAAAATAGGAGCCGTACCTGCACCATTTCTGATAACCATGGCACTTTCAGGAACCAAGGCTTGATCGTGGTTCAAATGATTGAGATGAGGCACCCTACCCCGCAAAAAGTATTTAACATCTTCCAAAACCTGCTCATTTAAAACCAGCTTTGTCTGAAAGAATTCACAAAGAGCTGCTTTTGTGATATCGTCTCGCGTAGGCCCCAATCCGCCTGTCAGTAGAACGATTCGTGACCGCTTTGTAGTCTCAGTCAATGCATCTAATATCTCTTGATGAGTGTCACTTATAGAGGTAATTCGATGTACAGTAAAACCATGCTTATTCAACTCCTGGCCCATCCAAGCGGAATTGGTATCTACTACTTGTCCGATGAGCAGCTCATCTCCTATGGTTACAATATCTACATGCATACTAATGAATAGTTTACTATTATCTATCTAAAGCTTTTAACCGACTTAATAAGGGTGGGTGGGAATAGTGAAAGAAAACATACCAAGGGTGTGGTGTAGGATTACTCAATGCTGAAGCTGATATCTTCTTTAGAGCCGATTGTAAAAAATGAGCCTCAGAATATTTTGCGGCAAAGGCATCGGCTTGAAATTCATGCCGCCTTGACAATAGAGTCATTCCCAGTCCGATGACCGCACTCAACGGCGTATAAAGCAATCCAAAGCCCAAAAGTCCTATGTGGAAAGTGGGACTATCTACTCCCAATGCTTTAGAGATCTCTGGATGGTTGACAAACCAACCCAATAAAAAGAGCATCAAACCGCTTTGAAGAACGCCCAAAACTGTTCCAGTAATTATGTGTTTTAATTTAAAATGACCAATTTCATGTGCCAAAACAGCAACAATCTCTTCCGTTGACAACTCAGCAATGAGTGTATCGAAAAGAACGATTTTCTTATTTTTTCCAAAACCGCTGAAAAAGGCATTGGATTTGGTCGACCGTTTGGAACCATCCATGATAAAAACGTTTTCCAATTTAAACTCTGCCTTTGCACTCATTCTTTCAATAGCACTTCGTAATTCTCCCTCTTCCAATGGCTTGAGCTTATTAAAGAGGGGCAAAATTAAAGTAGTGTAAAATTTGCTAAAGAAGATCATGAAGATGGATAGAACCACCCAAGCATATAACCAAAATAGATCGCCAGCCCATTGATAAAACCAGATAACCAAAGAGAGGAGAATGCCTCCAATAATAGCGCCTACCAAGGTGGATTTGATAAGATCACCCACAAAAACTTTAGGAGTTGTTCTATTGAATCCGAACTTTTGCTCAATAACGAAAGTGCTATAAATAGAGAATGGCAGCGAAATTAACATAGATCCCAAGCCTATGGCGGCAAAAAATAGTAGGGGCTGCCAGAGCCAATGCGTGCTAATTGCACCTACCCATTGATTGAGCCAAGCAAACCCATAAACCCAAAGCAAAGTTAAAATAGCCAATAGAGAAAATAAAGAAGAGATCCAGCCGAAGCGATAATTATCAGATCGATAAGCCTTTTGCTGAAGAAATTTCTCTTGGGGATAAACATCGCTTAATTGTTCGGGTACTTCATCCGCCCAACTGGAACGATTAAGAAGATCTAAAATAAAATCCCAAATAGCTTCAATGACAATAATAGCCACAATAATATAAAACAATGTAGTGTGCGCCAGTACCATGTAGTTTATTAAAATTAGTGATGGATTACATTTGGTGGATAAAAATTTAGAAAAGTATAGAGCTACACAATAAGATTTTGTGCAGCTCTAAATTTTTATCCAAAGAATTTGGTTTATTTCTTCTTTTTCGGTTGCGGTGGAGCCGGTAAATCGACCAGTGGTCGCTTAAAGGCTCGATAAATAAGATATACGCCCCATAATACAAAAGGGATACTTAATATTTGCCCCATATTTAAAGTCATCCCTTCTTCAAAAGCCTCTTGGTTTTCTTTAAAAAACTCAATAAAGAAACGACCCGCAAAAACACCTATTAAAAGCACACCCAACATCAGGCCTTCCCGTCTGTAGGCTCTTTTCTTCCAATAGAGAAATAGTAAGTATACAAAAGTCACTAAATAGACCAGTGCTTCATAAATTTGAGCGGGATGTCGTGGTGCTTCAGGGTTATCAATCCCAGTCGCTTTTAGAAACTTAAATCCCCAAGGCATAGTGGTTTCAGCGCCAATAATTTCAGAATTCATCAAGTTTCCTGTGCGGATAAAAACTGCTGCCAACGCAACTGGAACCACCAAACGATCTAAAGTCCACAACATGGAACGTTTGGTGACGTTTTTTGAATAGAGCCAGATGGCAACAAGAATTCCTATTGCTCCCCCATGGCTGGCCAGTCCGCCTTGCCACACTTTCAGAATGTCTTCTGGGTGTTGAGAATAGTATTCCCAACCATAAAAAAAGACATGTCCCAAGCGTGCTCCTACTACCGTAGCAATCATCACATAGATGAATATTTTGTCGAGCCAAAACTCTGGAATTCTCTCATTGCGAAACATTCTCTCCAAGATGTAATAACCCAACAAAAAGCCCAAAGCGAATAAGAGCCCATAATATCTAATGGAAATTGGCCCCAAAGAGAAAATTTCTGGATTGGGTGCCCAAGTAATGAAATTCAAAATCATAATTGTGCTATTTAATGTTTAACCGTCAGGCCATTCCAACGGTTATTCAATTTTTTTCTGCAAAAAGAATATGTTATTCTATATGAATATCCTATTTACCTTCCGTGGCATTGTTTATATTTTTTCCCACTTCCACAAGGACAGGGTTCATTACGCCCTACCTTCTTTTCCACACGAACAGGTTGTAATTGTTGTGGGGGTTGTGGAGGTCCTCCTGCTTGAGGATTTCTGGCTGAGGTGCTGCTTGCACCAGGATCATCCTTTTGCGTCCGTAATCGACTTAAATCTACGCGACGTTGTTTTTCTCCTTGTCGCACTTCACTTGCATCTCTAATAGGTATTTGCGCTTTAGACAAAGAAGAAACCACAACTCTGTTGTTCTTCTCAATCATCCCACTAAAGAGATTAAACGACTCAAATTTATAGATCAGCAGAGGATCCTTCTGCTCATACGATGCATTCTGTACTGCTTGTTTTAAATCGTCCAATTCACGCAAGTGCTCTTTCCAAGCTTCATCTATGGTAATAAGCATCATTGCTTTCTCAAAGGAACGAGCCAACTCTTTCCCCTCGGTTTCATACGCTTTTTTCAGATTGGTGGTAATTTGAAAAACCCGTTGACCATCTGAGATGGGAACTACAATGTTCTCATAAATCTCGGCTTTGGTTTCAAACACATTTTTAATCACCGGATAGGCTTTATGCGCCATGGTTTCGATTTTACGAACATAGCTTTTCCACACTTGCTCATGAAGCTTTTGTACCAATTCATCGGCTTTGGACTGGAGGAACTCCTCTTCTTTAAATGGTGAATCGAGAGAGAAAACACGTATAAGTTCTAATTTGAAACCTTCAAAGTCTGAGACTTCTTGGTATTCATTTACCAATGCTTCGGCAGTATCATACATCATATTTGATATCTCCACTTGCATCCGTTCTCCATAAAGAGCATGGCGGCGTTTGGTGTAGATCACCTCACGCTGCGAATTCATCACATCATCATACTCCAACAAACGTTTGCGAATACCAAAGTTGTTCTCTTCCACCTTTTTCTGCGCTCTCTCGATGGATTTGGTAATCATACTATGTTGAATCATCTCTCCATCTTCCACACCCAATCGATCCATATAGCGCACCAAACGGTCGGAGCCAAATAGACGCATCAAATCATCTTCCAAAGAGACAAAGAACTGAGAGGAACCTGGATCTCCTTGTCGACCTGCACGACCACGCAACTGTCTGTCAACACGACGAGACTCATGGCGCTCTGTACCTACAATAGCCAATCCTCCTGCTGCTTTTACTTCGTCTGTCAGCTTAATGTCCGTACCACGGCCAGCCATGTTGGTAGCGATGGTCACGATCCCCTTTTTACCTGCATCGGCCACAATATCAGCTTCGCGTTGGTGCAATTTGGCGTTGAGTACATTATGGGTAATTCCGCGCAGTTTGAGCATACGACTTAATAGCTCTGAAACTTCCACTGAAGTGGTTCCCACCAAAACAGGGCGACCGTTATTCACCAATTCCACAATCTCATCGATTACGGCATTGTACTTTTCTCTTTTGGTTTTATATACCTTATCCTCCTCATCTTTTCGTTGTATGGGTCGGTTGGTAGGAATTACTACAACGTCTAACTTATAAATATCCCATAACTCCCCTGCTTCAGTTTCGGCGGTTCCCGTCATCCCAGCTAACTTCTCGTACATCCGGAAGTAGTTTTGCAAAGTAATGGTGGCATAAGTCTGGGTAGCAGCTTCAACTTTTACATTTTCCTTGGCTTCAATGGCTTGGTGCAGTCCATCGGAATAACGGCGCCCATCCATGATACGTCCTGTCTGCTCATCCACAATCTTCACCTTATTGTCCATCAGCACATACTCCACATCCTTCTCGAACATGACATAAGCTTTCAACAGTTGGTTTATGGTGTGAACACGTTCCGACTTGATGGCATAATTTTGCATCATCTCATCCTTTGCCTGCGCTTTTTCCTCTTCCGACAAAGAGCCGTTTTCAAGACTGGAGAGTTCAGCAGCAATATCGGGTAAAACAAAAAATTGATTATCTTCCGTTGAGTCAGTAATCATATCAATCCCCTTATCGGTCATCTCCACCGAATTGGTTTTTTCATCGATAATAAACAGAAGAGGATCAGTCACAATATGCATATGCATATTCTTATTGTTCTCTTGCATATAGAAGTTCTCTGTCTTTATCATGGCAGCCTTAATACCTGGCTCACTCAAAAACTTAATCAGAGGCTTGCTTTTGGGCATGCCTTTAAATGAACGCAACAACTCCAGCGCTCCTTCCTCTTGCTCTTTCGAGTTGGAAGAGGCCATTTTCTGTCTGGCGGTCGATAAATATTTTGATGCCATAGCACGCTGCTTCTCTACCAACTTCTCCACTTTAGGTCGCAGCTCGACAAACAATTGATCGTCTCCTCTTGGCACGGGACCTGAAATAATTAAAGGGGTACGCGCATCATCAATCAACACAGAATCCACCTCATCCACTATGGCATAGTTGTGTTTGCGCTGCACCAAATCATCGGGCGAAACCGCCATATTATCACGTAGATAATCGAAACCAAATTCATTGTTGGTACCGTAGGTGATATCTGCTTGATAGGCTTTTCTACGCTCTCCGGAGTTGGGCGTGTGTTTGTCAATACAGTCCACACTTAGTCCGTGAAACATAAAGATCGGTCCCA
>CAZJDS010000037.1:0-3488 GCA_964544795.1 uncultured Alkaliflexus sp.
TAGCACAGATGGTTTTGGTCCATCTAGTCAGGGTTCAAATCCTTGCGGGACAACACATAGCAGATAGTTAACAAGGAATGACCACAAAAATGTTGTGGTCATTTTTGCATTTACACATTTCCTTTTGGTTAAACAAGGGTGCTCTATTTTCTTACTTTTGTCTCCTTGAAGTATGTAATAACAGGTTTATGGTTGTATAAGCTTTGGGAATTTTATTTTCAAGTAAGTGTTATTTGTTTTTAAGAACAAACTATTTTAATAAAAAATTCTTATCTTCAAACACACTTTTCTGGGGACGAATGAAGATAGATGTGATAAGTAGGATAAGGGAGGTTTTTGATTGGGAAGTTTCCCCAAGAGACATTTCTTCTCATTTGTTGAAGCACTCTTTGTTTGCTGTGATAGTGATTAGTGTTGCTTCTGCCTATGGGAATTACTATTTGGACTTAGGCAATGAACTATCTATTATACTATTATTTTCCGCTTTCATCTATTTTTTGGGGTATTATTTAATTCGTTGGAGAAATAAATTTACCATCCCCTTTTTAATCTTCTTTCTTCTCTCTCTTATTCTTATTAATTTTCTGTGGTTTTTTAATGGAGGAACTAAAGGAGGTACTCTTCTAATTATCCATATTTTTTTCACACTTCTTCTCTTTGTTAGTCGTGATAAGTTCTCTATTTATATTGTTGTGTTTTATACTATAAATATTTCAGTATTATTCTATATCGAATACACATATCCTTACCTCATAGATGGATATGCGAGTGATAAGCAGCGTCTTATTGATATCATTATAGTTTCATATCTGTTTTATCTTGGGGGACTTCCCTTGTTAATTTTAGGAAAAAAGCAGTTTCGAAAAGCTAAGGAGCGTGCAGAAGAGTCAGAGCGAATGAAGACGGCCTTTATTGCCAATATGAGTCATGAGATTCGTACGCCTATGCATGCTATTATGGGATTTTCAGAGTTTCTTCAAGATGATATGTTTTCTGACGAGGAGAAAAAGCAGTTTATACAAACCATACGCGATAATGGGGATCTATTGCTTCATCTTATCAACAATATTTTGAACTTGTCAAAACTGGATGCTGGATCAATTAAAGTTGAGTTGGCACCTTTTGATTTGCGGGAGCTGCTGCTCCAAGTTTACAACAGCTATCAACCATTAATTACTAACCCAAAGGTAAAACTTATTTTAAAGGATGAGCTGCCCGATATTCTGCCACCAATTGTGTCAGATCATCATCTTCTTTATCAAGTTTTTTCCAACCTTCTAAACAATGCGCTGAAAGTGACTGATGAAGGAGAGATTATTATAGGTGCTAAAGTTGACAAGAATATTTCGTTCTTTGTATCGGATACAGGACCTGGAATTCCCGAAGAGCATCATCAACTTATATTTGATCGTTTTACACAAGTAGGTAAACCTAATGCTCAAAAAAGAAGTGGAGTCGGTTTGGGGCTCTCTATTTGCCAAAGTATTATGGAGCTTTTAGGTGGATCAATAAATGTCTATTCCGACGGCATAAGCGGTACTACTTTTACTTTTAAGTTGCCTTTCTCGCAGCTCTCAAAATAATCAGACTGAGATTCTTTATCATCTTTATTATAGATTGGTATAGAGATAGTATTTTGAATATTCTACCTTTTCGATCTATTTAATTTTTAAGAGGTCAGTAGCTAAGTACATATATTAATATCATTGTTAAAAGCGACTTATGCTTTAAAAAAAAGAAGGTAAACCTGCTTAATCCTTATAAAAATTCGGCAAGAGAGAACTTAGTAAATTTATGTTTGGTTAAAGCCGATTTACGTTACGCAATATTTCAAGGCATGAATGCCGTGCCCAGTTATATGAAGTATTTATTTAGAGCCTCCTTAATTAGCCCTAAGATTTATCTTAGGGGTACTTTGATTGCTTTCCCATCGAGCTTTAGGCCAACTTAAAATTGTTGGGGAATTTATGATTGAAATTAGTATGTACCTACCTACCTACCTCTATAATTTTTAATTGTCACATTTAACTCGTCGAAATAATCATTAACCGTTGTGAAAGAAATTTCTCTCATGGCTCGTTTCATATTAGGGATAAGTACTTTGATCATATTGTATCTAAAGCTGATAATAAAGCATTTTATCTACTATATATGAATAGAATTACTACCCAGTTTTTAAGCAGAAACCTTAAATTTGCTAGAATTTATTACACTTCATTTATCGATTTGAAAATAATAACTAAAATGAAAAAAGAACTACTGATTTTCATAGCCGCTTTAGTGACTCCATTTATTGTGGAAGCAGAAGCATTTGAAATTATAAATGCAGAAGGATGGTTAGAGTCCGCTTACGTTAAATGGACACCAAAAGTGGATGCCGATAGCTATAATGTTTATTATAGCGGAGAAGGCGTTGTTGATCAGAAGATAGATGATCAATTGATTCGTTCTTACGGAACTTACTTTAGAGCGGACGTGTTGGGTATGGCCGCAGGAGAATACACCATTAAAGTGGTTCCTATTATTTCTGGCGTAGAGGGAACTGCTATTCAAACAGCGCCACTTCAAGTGAAGGCTTTCGATCGAGCTGGATTTGCTTTTAGCAATGGTCGAGTTCCTGGGGCATACAAAATGGAGGGTACGCCAAAAGCGGGCGCTGTTATTCTTTACATTACCGAAAACACCAAGAATACCACTTCTTTAAATGTTACTGGAGCCAATGCCAATCCATGTATTGGGCTACAGGAGATTTTAGATGGTTTTAAAAAAGGGGGAGATAACCGCCCATTGATTGTTCGTTTTGTGGGACAGATAACCGATTTGGAGCATATGTTGAGTGGCGATATTGTTGTTGAAAATAAGAACAATGCCTCCAGTTATATCACTTTAGAAGGGGTGGGCGACGATGCAGTGGCCGATGGATGGGGAATTAGAATTAAGAATGCCTCCAATGTTGAAATTCGTAATATGGGACTTATGAATTGTGACAGTGATGAAGGTGATAACATTAGTTTACAGCAAGATAATGAATATGTATGGATACATAATTGCGATTTCTTCTACGGAAATGCCGGCAGTGCTGGTGATCAACAGAAAGGAGATGGTGCTTTAGATGTTAAAAAATCGACTTATGTAACTCTCTCATACAACCATTTTTGGGATACAGGGAAAACAAATTTATTGGGCTTGGGAGAAGGAACTACGGAAGGTCTTTATATTACTTATCACCATAATTGGTACGACCATTCGGATTCAAGACATCCACGGGTTCGATATTACTCTGCGCATGTATATAACAACTACTACGATGGTATTGCAAAATATGGAGTGGGGGCAACCAATTCAGCTTCGGTTTTTGTGGAAAGCAACTACTTTAGAAACTGTAAATACCCCATGGAAATCTCCATGCAAGGAACAGATGTTTTTTATGGGTCTCCAACTTTCTCCAGCGAGGATGGAGGTATCATTAAAGCCTATAATAATTATAT
>CAZJDS010000037.1:3498-14014 GCA_964544795.1 uncultured Alkaliflexus sp.
ACAGCGTTTCGTTCCTTATGGTGATAGCGAATTTACAAACTCCACAGTTGAGTTTGATGCATATGTAGCAACAACCAGAAATGAGAAAGTTTCCGAAAGCGTTATAACTAAGAAAGGAAGCAACATTTATAATAACTTTGACACCAATAGTTCTATCATGTATAGCTATATGGTTGATAGCCCAGAGGATGCTAAGGAAAATGTGATGCAATATGCAGGTAGAATGTTTGGAGGTGATTTTCAGTGGACTTTTAACAATGCGGTGGATGATCACTCTTATGCTGTTAACAGTGCTTTGAAAGCAGCGCTAACTGGTTATTCCACCAAATTGGTTTCCATACAGGGAGATGGTGAAGCAAGTGGAGAAACTGGAGGAGGTGATGATCCAGGTGAAATCAATCCAGGCGATGAGATTCACAACTTTACTCTATCGGGAACAAACAGCACCTTCTATAATATTTCAGGCAATCTATCTGATTCTAAAGGGACTGTAAATTATGATGGACTAATTTTAACTCAGTGTTTAAAGATCGAGTCATCCACCTCTATCACATTCACGTTAGCTAATAAAGCGACATTAACTTTAATTTTCAATGAAAGTTTCGGTGGAAAAATCAAAATTGATGGTATTAATTATACTGCAGAAAACGGAGTCTTGACAGTAGGTTTGGAAGCTGGCCCGCACGAAATAACCAAAGGAGATTCGGGTAATCTCTACTATATGAGTTTGGATTTAAAAACTTCAACTGATATAAGCTCTAATAGATTATCACCACCAATCTCTATTTATCCTAATCCTGTGGTTAATATACTAACTCTTTCTTCAACTGAAGGGGTAAAGAAGGTGGAAATTTATGGTTTGTCTGGCAAACTACTTAAATCGATCTCAGTTGGTCTAGACCAGATTGATCTAAGTGATTTAAATCCAGGTAGCTATCTGATTGTTATTCATGTACAGAATGAGGTGATTAAACAACTTATTCTTAAAAGATAATCAACACAGGTTATAAAGAGTGCAAAACAAAAGGCTGTCAATTCTGGCAGCCTTTTGCTTTTATTAAAAAATTAGAATTATTATACCACAAATTCACGTGGGTCTAAAGAGGTCAATCCTTTTATGTCAATCGGCTTTCCTTCCGCAATGCTTTTTCGAGCTGCAATGCCAATTAATATCGACATCACACCGTCTCTTAATGTAGCTTGTTGATGAAGTGGATCTGGCTTGCTGGGATCTTTGAAAAGCTTATCCAGCATAATAGGATCACCTCCCCAATGACCTCCCTGAGCATACTCGGTTCGGAAAATTTTAGGTTTCTCATTGGTGTATCTATCAACAGGTGTGAAAGTCATTTCGGCAAAACTTTTACTTGGATATCCTTCAATTCTTGCTTCTAAGCGACCTTTGGTGCCGTTAAATGCCAACCAATATCCGTCATAATCAGTATCTCCTGTTAACGAATAGTTTAGGATGGCCCCATTCATGTATTTGACTACAGCTGCATGTTTATCGAAAATGTCGATTTTTTCTCTAAATACGCAATTGTCACGAATATATCCATCGTGGTGCTCGTTATCGGCATAAAGAGATTTTAGCACCTCGTTTTTATTGATATCCCAATAGTAAGGGCACTGTTGAGTAAATGCGCAATTGCGACAATTCTCACCTCTAAATGGGCCTTTTTTCCCGAACCTGTCTAATGCGCCATAGGCAAATACTTGTTGGGGTTCTGAATTGAGGAACCAATTGACCATATCAAAATGGTGTGTTGATTTATGAACCCATAAAGTTCCGCCTCTATCGCTTTCTCCGTGCCAACGCTGCATGTAATACATTAGATGGCTGTGATGTATGTTCCAATGGAAATCTACTGTTTTAACATCGCCTACCAATCCCGACATCAAAAGCTCTTTTATTTTGGCCCGGTAAGGTGGATATCTGTAGTTGAAAGTGACAATGATTTTTTTTCCGGTGCGCTTCTCGGCATCCAGTATGGCTTGCGCTTTTACTTCATCAATGGTCAATGGTTTCTCTGTGATGATGTCGCACCCCATTTCCATACCTTTGATGATTACTTCATGGTGAAATCTGTCTTCGGTGGTGACGATGAGAACTTCAGGTTTTGTCTTTTTAATCATCTCCTCAAGATCTGTAAAGGTTGGGCAACCCGCACCAATATATCCCGCTGCAAATTTCAGCCGCCCTGGATTGGTATCACACAATCCTACCATGTCAACATATTGGCCATAATTTTTCATTAGATGTTGCCCATACATCCGCATACCTCTAATGCCTGTTCCCACAAGAGCAAATTTGCGCTTATTGCTAGGTTTTGAGGTCTTTCCAGCAGCCATAACGGGACTAACTAAAAGTGCTGCACCCGCTGCAGCTCCTGTCTTTGTGATAAACTTTCGTCGATCCATCTGATCTATTATTTAGAAGTTAGATATGTATCTGAGATAACTTGAAGTTTGTATAAACTTACTAAATATGCTCAATAAAACTAAATATTAAGAAAAGCACAATCTGTTCTTCAGCATCAGTTTTATCTGAACGTTCTATATTTATTTTCTTTTTACGAACCATACGCTTTTAAAATTGGATGTTCTTTTATCCTTTTTCAAGATTAAAATTGCTAAATCTCATAAGCAAGTGATTAAATCGTATTTGTCAATTATTATTTATCCCTCTAATTTGCACTCCTGAAAATGAGATATTATTCAGTACCAGCTGTTTTATTTAAATTTTTTATAACACTGAAAGAAATTATGCAAAAAGACGTTTTTTCAAAAAGGTATAATAAGGTAAGATTGGAGCAAGAAAACTTGTTGCAACGTAAAAATGAAGAGCTTTTTAGCACCAATGGCATCTATTCTCGATATAAGAATCCTATTTTAACTCGTAATCATATTCCTCTTCATTGGCGTTATGATTTGAATCCAGAAACCAATCCAATGTTTATGGAACGTATAGGGTTTAACTCCACCTTTAATGCAGGAGCTATTAAATGGAATGGAAAGTATCTTTTAGTGGTGAGAGTAGAAGGGAATGATCGTAAATCATTTTTCGCCATTGCTGAGAGTCCCAATGGTATTGATAATTTTCGCTTTTGGGACCGTCCTATCACACTTCCAGAAACAAGTGAACCCGATATAAACGTGTATGATATGCGTTTAACAAAGCACGATGATGGCTATGTATATGGTGTGTTTTGTACCGAACGTAAAGATCCTAATGCTCCATCTGGAGATTCCAGTAGCGCCGTAGCAGCCGCAGGAATTGCACGCACCAAAGATCTAATCAACTGGGAGCGCTTGCCCGATTTGATTTCAACTACGGGTCAGCAGCGTAATGTGGTGTTGTTTCCTCATCTTGTCGAGGGTCAATATGCCTTTTACACTCGCCCGCAAGATGGTTTCATTGACACAGGAAATGGCGGTGGCATTGGTTTTGGCCTTTCAAAGACTATTATCAATGCAGAAGTAAAGGAAGAGGTGATTGTAGATGCTAAAACCTATCACACCATTTACGAAGTAAAAAACGGCTTGGGTCCAGCACCCATTCGCACAGACAAAGGTTGGTTGCAGTTTGCGCACGGAGTGAGAAATACCGCCGCTGGGCTACGTTACACACTTTATCTTTTTATGACAGATTTGGAGAAACCTTGGGTGGTTACCCACAAACCAGCGGGTCATCTTATTGCTCCTTTACAATCAGAACGGGTGGGAGATGTTTCCAATGTGGTATTCTCTAACGGTTGGATTCTTGATGAGGATGGCAAAGTATTTATCTATTATGCCTCGTCAGATACCAGAATGCATGTGGCGGTTTCTTCCATTGATCAGTTGTTAGATTACTGCATCAATTCACCACAAGATAATTTACGATCTGCTGCATCCGTTCAAAACATTAATAAATTGATAGACAGTAATCTTGAGTTCTTGAAATAGAGAGATCGTTTATTTAAATTGATGTATGAAAGTGAATAAGGAATCTTTACGTGAAGAGCTTTTAGTTGAGTATAAAAACATTCTTCACTATTGGATGGACTATACTTTAGATCATAAGAATGGCGGATTTTTTGGAGAAGTGGATCATCTGGGTCAGAGTATAAAAGAAGCGCCCAAAGGAGTCGTATTAAACACGCGTATCCTTTGGACTTTTTCTTCTGCCTATAATTTTCTTAATGATGAACGTTATTTAGAGATAGCCCATAGAGCCTATGAATATCTTATAAAACACTTTTGGGACAAAGAGTTCGGTGGTGTTTTCTGGAGCCTAACTTATGATGGTCAAATAGTAGAGAGTAGAAAACAGGTGTATGCGCAGGGATTCGCTATTTATGGACTTTCAGAATATTACAGAGCAACCAAGAAGCAGGAGGCTCTTGATTTTTCTATTGAACTGTTTCAATTGATTGAAAAGTATAGTTTTGATGAAAAGAACGATGGATATCTGGAGGCGTTTTCCAGAGAATGGAAACCTCTTGAGGATATGCGTTTGAGTGCAAAAGATGCCAATGCACCCAAAACTATGAATACCCACCTCCATATTATTGAGCCATATAGCAATCTCTATAGAGTTTGGCCTGACAAATTGTTGGCTAAGAAGATGAAGAATTTGGTTGAGTTGTTTTTGGTTAAAATAATCAATCCAGAGAGTGGACATTTGAATCTTTTTTTTGCTATGGATTGGACGGTTCAATCCAACATTGTTAGCTATGGTCATGACATCGAAGGTGCTTGGTTGCTGTGTGAGGCGGCAGAACTGCTTGCCGATGAAGAGTTGCTCAAACGTGTGGAAGCTGCAGCTGTTTTAATTGCCGATGTGACTATAAAAGAAGGTGTAGCTTCAGATCACTCTCTTTTTTATGAAAAGGATTTGACTTTGAATGAGCTTGATGAGGATCGTCATTGGTGGGTTCAGGCTGAAGCGATGGTTGGATTTACACAAGCTTGGCAAATTTCAGGTGATGCAGATTATCTTCAAAAGATGGAAGCAGTTTGGAAATATATTCAACAAAATGTAATTGATCATGAATATGGAGAATGGTATTTACGAATTAACGCGGAAGGAAACCCCATTGCATCTGACGGCAAAGCTGGATTTTGGAAATGTCCTTATCACAACACCAGAGCGCTGATGGAGGTGTACTTACGCCTTAAATAAATCTTAATAGAGCTTTTAATCAATTATGAAATAATGAACACTACTAAAGTAAAACTCAGAGAGAAGATTGGCTATGGTTTAGGTGATGCTGCATCTTCCATGTTTTGGAAGATATTCACCTTTTACTTAGCTATTTTTTATACCGATGTTTTTGGAATACCTGCCGCTGCCGCAGGAACCATGTTCCTAGTTACTCGTATTTGGGATACTGCCAATGATCCTATAATGGGCATTATATGCGATCGCACCAAGAGCAAGTGGGGAAAATTCAGGCCTTACCTATTATGGATAGCAGTTCCTTTTGCGATTATTGGCGTTTTGCTCTTTACCACTCCTGAATTAACGATGAAGGGGAAGATTGTTTACGCCTACGTTACCTATACTTTGATGATGATGGCATACACAGCCATCAATGTTCCGTACGCAAGTTTATTAGGTGTGATGACATCTGACCCTAATGAGAGAACAGCTTTTGCGTCTTACCGTATGGTTTTTGCATTTGCAGGGAGTTTGTTGGTGGTAGCTATTTTTCAACCTTTGTTGGATGGATTCAAGCAGAGTGGAATAGACGTTGCAACTTCTTATCAATTAACGATGGTTGTGATTGGAGTTATTGCCATAGGCTTTTTCCTTATGACTTTCTCATGGACTCGTGAACGAATTACACCTCCCAAAGAGCAACAAAATAGTTTGAAAGCTGATTTCAAAAATCTTCTAAACAATATTCCCTGGTTTATTCTTTTGGGGGCTGGCGTGATGACTTTGATTTTTAACTCCGTTCGTGACGGTGTGGCACTTTACTATTTCAAATATTTTATCAGTGAGACCATTGATTTTGAAAACTCTGTAATATTTTCAGCGACGACTATCGCATACAGTACTTTCTATCTTTTTTTAGGACAAGCCACCAATATGCTGGGCGTGATTATGGCCAAGCCCGTTTCAGCAATGATTGGAAAACGAAAGACTTTTATATATGCCATGTTTGCCGCTGCAGTTTTAAGTACAGGTTTCTTCTATTTGGATAAAGATCAGACTGTTTTGATTTTTGGCCTTCAGGCTGTTATTAGTTTTTGTGCTGGTATTATTTTCCCTCTCTTGTGGTCTATGTATGCCGATGCGGCTGATTATTCCGAGTGGAAAACAGGAAGAAGAGCTACTGGCTTGGTTTTCTCCGCATCCAGTATGTCGCAAAAATTAGGTTGGACCATTGGAGGTGCAATCACATTATGGTTGTTAGCCATTTATGGGTTTGAAGCCAATGTTATTCAATCCGAAGAGTCTATAAAAGGGATTAAGTATATGATGAGTTATATACCTGCCATAGGGGCACTATTATCAGGACTATTTATGGTCTTTTATAGATTGGATGATGAAAAGGTAAAAAACATTATGGTTGATTTGGAGAATAGAAGAAAGGTTGAATAAATATATTTCTACAGAAACTTTTTTAAAGTAGGATGATTTTATTCAGATCTTTTTAGTTTTTCAGAGAACAGCCACGGGAAATTTTCCCGTGGCTGTTCTCTTTGGATCACTTTGTGGTTAATGTCTTTCTATACTCCCTTACTGTTCCTCTTACACTTCGTTAAGTTGAGTGAGAGCTTTTTATTGTGGAGCAATTTTTGAATGAAAATCGGAAGGTTGAGTGTGTAGAAATCCAAGCAAAAAAGCGAGGTGGAAAATCATACTATTTTAGTATAAAACAGTTATTTTACTTTACTCTCATCTGGTAAGGACAATCTTGGGTTTCTAACTTTTATTGCTGCTACAGCTATAAAGATCATGAATGACAGTGAGAGCCATGCCACACCAATGTAAGATCCCAAATGGGTGTGCGACAAGCTAAATAATATAGGTGCCAAAGCGCTGGCAAATACAATCATAGACATCCCCTTGCCTGAAATGGTTCCTATAAACTTCCGCCCAAACAGCCGAGGCCAAGCAATAGCATTAAGAACTGCAAACATGCCGCCTGTAATACCGATTCCCACCACAATCACATACAATCCCCATCCACCTCCTAAAGCAGTTAAACCGATGGAAGAGAGAAAACCCCCTAAAATCATAATGTATAAAAGATATTTTACCCTTATATAATCGGATATAAAATTGAAGGTGAGTGAAAATGTTACTGAAATAACCGAAATCGGTACAAATACAGCAATTGCCATCTCTCTTTCGAAACCAGCACTTTCAAATATGGATACAACGTGAAAAGTAAATCCCGTGAAAAAGAAAGAGTTGAATGCCAGCATCAAAGCAACCACCCAAAATGCACGAGTGTTAAATGCTTCTTCTGGTTCAAAACTTCGCAATTTTTTTCCCTCAATCGCCTTAGATTTTGGGGGTGCTGGTTTCCCATCAGGGATTAACCCATATTTTTCAGGATTATCTCTAAAGAAGAGAAAAGCAATCGCCGCTATTCCCAACATAAAAAAACCCATCAGTCGCCAAGCGCCGTCCCAGTCGTATCGAGTAATGAGAGAATCGATGAGTATGGGCGCCATGGAGAACCCCAACGAAACACTTAAGGCGTTAAAAGCGTTCGCTCGACCTCTATGCCGCTCAAACCATTTCATCACCATGTTTCGTGACGACATTGTAAGTACTCCCTGACCACTAAAGCGAAAAAGAAAAAACATCAGAGTAATTACCGAAAATGGTACAATCCAGTGATACCACCCAGTCGTAGTTTGTATAAAAATAGATAGCAAATCTGTGAATGAAGCTATAAAAAGAGATATCGCCAACACTAAAGCAGCTGTTGTAGCCATCGTTCGTGCGCCAAAACGATCGAACCATCTACCAGCTCTGCTTATCAAAAGTGAGCTGCCAATTGTACCCAGCATATAAGCAGTACTCAGCTGGTCACGTGAAAGGCCTAATATGTTTTTCACAGGATCTGTAAAGGTGGAGACTCCCACCGTTTGACCAGGCAAACTGGCCCAAACACCAAGTGTACCAAGAAAGATGATAAAATAACCATAGAAAAATGGGAAAGTGGAAGGATTGGGGAAATTGCTGATACTTTTCTTCATAAACACAAAGGTAGCTATATATCAACAGGCCGTTTTAAAATTTAACAGCTTTTATAATAACTAAAAATTCCCTCTTTACTTTTGTGAGTTTTTTAGAATTCTTCTTCTATAGTTGCCTGGTGTAGTTGCTTCAAACTGCTTAAAAATACGGATAAGAGACCCCGCAGATGTAAAGCCAGAAGCCTCAGCAATATATTCAAGGGTATGTATATTAGGCTGTTGAGATTTAAGAAGTTTTTTTGCCTCATCAATCCGATAGTTGTTAACAAAATCGGTAAATGAACAATTGAACTCTTCATTAATAAGCTTGGAGACATAAGTGCGATTGGAATTTAATATTTGTCCTACTTGATCAATCCTAAGATCGTTTCGAGTATAAATTTTCTTTTCTTCAAATAGAGAGATCAGCTGATTTTTTAAAGGTTTGAGTGCTCTGAATTTAACATTTACATCACTTTCGACCTCATCCTTAACAAAGTCTTTTACAGTATGAGTCTGCTTTACGCCTAAATAACCAATGATAAATAGCAATGTAGAGAATGCCAAAGCTGGAATAATCAAAATAAAAGATTCTTTCAAAAAATAACACCTACCCAAAAAGTTAGATACGGTACTTACCAATGCAGTTATTGAAAATATCAAGATTAGCAATTTAACCCATTTCATATCGCGCCCTTCGAGATTAGAATAGAAGTTAGAAACCAACTTTCTGTATTTTTCTATCCGCCTCATCCCCAACAATAAATAGCTTACCACCTGAATGAAGAAAACTGTTCGGGATAAGAACAAAATTTTCTTTTGAACATTCCAAAGTTTTGGATAATCGCCGATAAATAGTTCATCTCTATATAAAACCACTCTGATAAATAGTTCGGGAGCTTCCATCAAAAAATATATAAAAGCCGACAAAAGCGAGATAAGCAAAGCTGGAAACAGATGTGCAATATTTTTTACATTAAAATAAGGCTCTGTAGTTAAAAGTTTTATATACCAATAGAACAAAGGATATACAGATAACGAAGCAAAATTATAAATAGGATCGATGTAGAGATAGAAGTAATAGTGTCTTGTAAAATAGACCGCATGACTAAAATAAACCAGAGCAGCAGCCAACATAAAATAGGCCAGCAAATGTTTGGCTTGGTTCTTTGACCTTTTTTCAAGCAGCAAAACTAAAGCCCACAACAACGTAACAAAAGTGGGGGCAAAAATCACCATTTGGTAGATGAGATCCATTTTTTAAACTGAAATTTTACGATATGTATATTATTTTGTACGATTTGCACATACATACAGATACAAAAATCAGTAAGTTTATTAATAAAACCGAAACAATTCTTACAAAATAAGATTGTTTAAGGTTAACTCTTTCAATTAAAACGTTATCCTCTATGAAAACCTACATAACATTCTTACTAATCATTTTGGGATTTTTAATTCTTCCTTCTTGCAGTAAATCGTCCGATGAACCTGATGAAGAGGAACCTAAAGTTGATAACCCCGATGATTCAAATGATCCTGACGATCCGATTTTAGAAGACCCTTCACAAACTTTAGTGATTTCTTTTAAAGGATCCACCTACCAAAAAAGCTCGCAACTGGATATTAAAAGTGACAAAAGTGCAATTCGTCTGGTTATAGACTCCGATCCTGATTGGAGGTTAACAGCTGCAAATGATTGGATAAAATTGGCCGCCTCGGAGGGCAAATCTGGCAAAATGGGTCTCATTGTAGGCTTCAATAAAAACACGTTTACTCCCCGCACAGGAAAAATTGAAATAACCTCGGGCAACAACACGCATGAAATTACTGTGAATCAAGCAGGAGCACCCAAAATATTTTTCTCCATAGACGAAGTAGATTTCTCTATGATTTTGGTGGAGGGTGGCACCTTTTTGATGGGTAGCTCTGATATATATGGATCTGAATATTCACACCCAGTAACGGTAAGCAGTTTTTATCTTGGAGAAACCGAGGTAACCAATGCTTTGTGGAAAAAAGTTATGGTAGCATTGCCCTACGATGCTTTGGAGGAGTATGAAGGAGGCGACGAACAAGATAAACCGAATCATCCAGTAAGTGCAGTAGCATGGGCAGAAATCAACGACCACTTTTTTCCCAAAATCAAAGAACGACTAAATTGTACTTTTCGTCTGCCTACTGAGGCCGAGTGGGAATATGCAGCATCAGGTGGCAAAAATCAAGACGCATACAACTACGCAGGTAGCAATACGTTAGACGATGTTGCTTGGAGTTATTACAATTCATCAGAGAAACAACCTGTTGCCCAACTACAACCCAATTCATT
>CAZJDS010000038.1:0-13991 GCA_964544795.1 uncultured Alkaliflexus sp.
CAATTGCTAAGTACTATACACCCTCTGGGCGTTCTATCCAGAAGGATTATACCAATGGAACAAAAGCTTACCATAATGAAGTATTGTCAAGAGTTTATAGTGGTGAGTTAGTCAATAAAGATAGTATTCATATCCCTACCCAATTAAAGTATGTGACGCTTGTTAATGGTAGAACTGTTTACGGAGGTGGTGGTATTGTTCCAGATCTATTTGTTGCATTGGATACTGCTGAATACCCGATTCTTTATAGAGAGCTTATAGTAAAAGGACTAATTAATAATGTGTCGCTCGATTATTTTAATTTGAATCGTAATGAACTTATGAAACAATTTGAAACTTTTGAGCAGTTTAATAATGATTTTTGTGTTGATCAAGTAACGATAGAACAGCTTTTTTCTGAGGCTCATCAATTAAATATAGCTTTTACAGATCATGATGTAGAGCAGCTCCGTCCTCTTGTTAAAATGCAAATCAAAGCATTAATTGCCAGAAGTATGTGGGGAAACTCTGAATTCTATAAAGTGGTTAACCCTACTATGGAAGCATACAGCAAAGCATTAATGATTCTACACAATGATGATGATTTAGCCCAACTACTTCAATAGTTGTAATGATGACATTCTATTTTTACTAACCGAATACTATTTTCGCATAGTAATTAGAGTAGCCGCAGAATTTGACTATTTTTGTTGGACAACTTTTTTATTTGATAATTAAATCCATCAAAACTTTAATGATCTTCTTTTTAACAGAAAATTGGATTGAAATATCGGGTGCTTTGCTCGCAGTGATTTACCTTTTTTTATCCATACGAGGGAATATCTGGCTTTGGGTTTTGGGTTTTTTAACCTCCTCTTTTTATTTAACCATCTTTTTTAAAAGCCAACTGTATGCGGATATGGGTTTACAGTTTTACTATATTATTGTGAGCATTTACGGGTGGTTTCATTGGTTGGGAAAGAGAAAAGATGACAAAGTGATAGTTACCAATATTAAAACCAGTTCTCTATCTCTCAAAGCATGGATGGTCTCTTTAACTTCCGTTTTACTGTTGACATTTATAATATACTGGATTCTATTATATGGACCTTCATTTTTTGATCTGCCTGATTCGGCGCTTCCATTGGGAGATGCATTTACAACTTCAGCCAGTATTATTGCCACATGGATGCTGGCGCGCAAGATTCTCGAAAATTGGCTTTTTTGGATCGTTATTGATACTGTATCCTTAAGTATGTATATTTATAAAGGGTTATATATTACCTCATTGCTTTTCTTAATCTATACGATTATGGCTGTTATTGGCTATTTTCAGTGGAAGAAAGAGATGCGTATTCATGGAGATTGATATCTTCAATTATATTCTTAAGTTCAGTCATTATGATTTCAGTAGTTATTAGTGGACCCGAGTCTACTGGTAAATCGACTCTCACTCAGCAGCTGTCAAAACATTTTAATACATCTGGACAGGAAGAGTATGCACGAATTTATGTGGAGAGATTGGGGCGAAAGTACAATTTTCATGATGTTGAAACCATTGCACGGCGACAATGTGCTTTATTCAAAAGGCAATTGCAAATTTCAGATATCAACCAATTAGTCTTTTTCGATACTTTTTTAATAATTTCGAAGGTGTGGTTTCAGGAAGTTTATGGAAAATGTCCCATTTGGCTTCACCTTTCCATTCAAACATTTAAACCCAATCTGGTGTTGTTATGTCTTCCAGACCTTCAGTGGAATTACGATGGGGTGAGAGAAAATGAATCTAAACGGGAATATCTCTTCGATTGTTACCGTAAAGAGTTTGACTATTATAATATTGATTATAAATTAGTGGACGGGTTTGGAGAGGAGCGATTATTGAAGGCCATCAATTATGTTAATGATTGGCTAAGTTTAAATCATAAATCTTAAGATATGAGTTATACGGAATACCCTAAAGGCTTAAAAAAGATTATTAACGCCTTGTCTGAGGAAGAGTCTTATAAATCTGTTTGTCATCGTCACTATCCTGATCAGCCTATGCCTTCTACTCAGGCTATTTCAGAGATTGTTGAGCTGATTCGTGAGATCATATTTCCAGGATATTTTGGTGGTTCACCCACTCGCCCTGGGAGTGTAAAATATTACATTGGCGTGAATGTGGAGTCATTGTATGAAAAGTTACGCCATCAAGTTTTTTCAGGATTGTGCTTTGGTTGTACCGACAGCGATCAGTTTGTACTTTCAGACGCTAAGGTACGGGCTGCTCAGATCGCCCTGAGTTTTATTGATCAACTTCCGAATTTAAGGTATCTTCTTTCTACAGATATAGAAGCTGCGTTTCTTGGTGATCCTGCTGCTCAAAGTCCAGCAGAGGTGATTTTTTGCTATCCAGGTGCGAGAGCAATTACCAATTATCGAATTGCTCATGCTTTACTTGAACTTGAAGTCCCCCTTATTCCTCGAATTATTTCTGAGTTGGCACATTCAGAAACTGGCATAGACATACATCCACGGTCGAAGATTGGTGCAAGCTTTAATATTGATCATGGTACGGGCGTTGTAATTGGCGCTACATCGGTTATTGGTAACAATGTGAAGATTTATCAAGGGGTTACTTTAGGTGCCAAGAGTTTTCCACTTGACGAGGATGGAAATCCTATAAAAGGTATTGATCGTCATCCAATTGTAGAAGATAACGTTATAATATATGCGCAAGCCACCATTTTGGGACGTATAACAATTGGGGCAAATTCTGTAATTGGAGGTAACGTGTGGATTACTTCTGATGTTGCTCCAAACAGCAAGATCATTCAAGAGAAATTTCGATTTACAGGATTTTTAATGGGAGATGGTATTTAGGAAATAAATTCATATGTTTAATAGCTTGTTTGAAACCGTCACGGTTTTTTATTAAAACATATTTTTTATTAAAATAACATTTAACAACTTATATTTTTTATATTTGTCTTTCAATTATTAATAGGATGGCATTCGACCTTAATCAATGGTATTTTCAAAAAATAAACGGAGATATAATCTATAAATACTCTGGTACTGTTTCTTCCGAAAAGATAACAGAGTCTTTAAATGAGGTCGAAAATAGTCTGAGGACAAGTAAGGTTAAATTCCAAAAGAGAAAGAAAGTTTATAATGTATTGGTTGAATGCATTCAGAATTTACATCATCATGCCGATACTCCACCGCTTTCAGCGGAAGTTGATATTGTACCAAAATTTGGGATTTTTGTTATCGCCAAGGATCATTCTTTTTATCGAATTTCCACAGGAAATTTTCTTAAAACAGAGCGATTAATTGGTATTGAAGATCGACTGAAAATGATAAATTCACTTTCAGATGAAGACATCGTTGTTGTTTATAGAGATATTTTGAACAACGAAGAATCCTCATCAAAGAGTACAGGTCTTGGCTTGTTAGATATGATTCGAAAAACAGGTAATAAATTAGAGTATTATATCTATGTACATGATGAAAAATACTCTTTTCTCTCTTTGGATGTCTATATTAGTTAAATTTTTATATCATGATTGATACAATGGAAACAATTATTCGTGAGGGGAGTGCTAAAACTCCGTATGTTAGTTTGGATGGTGAAAAGGGCCTTATTGAGATTAAAGGACGATCTATTCCCGAAAACTCTGTCGAATTTTATAAACCATTGATTGATTGGCTTGAGAGGTATAGCTCTAATCCATTGGAGAATACCAATGTCAATGTTCAATTGGAGTATTTTAATACCAGTTCCTCTAAATGTATTCTTGATATGTTGAAAAAATTGGAGTTGCTTTTTAAGAAGGGCAACAAAATTCAAGTAAATTGGTATTACGAAGAAGATGACGAGGATATGTTTGAAGCCGGTGAGGATTACCAATCCATTATTACTATTCCTTTTACAATGATTGAAATGGAAGAGTAAAATTCTCATTTTCAATTTTACTTTGGGAATATTTATGTTGAGATGTAAAGTTTTTGTTCAGTTAATTTTATAGTATTTAGAATCCTTAAAATTTTCTACTTTGTGTCGATCAACTCTACACGGCATTTCAATTGTTAGTTTCTTAGGGTCATCCTTCTGCACTCTTGGATAAGTTCTGCGTTTCACACTTAATACGCATTCTATTTTTCATTACTTTCGACCTAATTCTCTATTAATCTAAATTAGTTGGATAAGATTGGAGATAGCGAATTTAACCATTCCACACCCGAATTAAATAAACCCAAGCTACTCATTTCTAATCCAAAACTTTTAGGTGTGATGCCATAATTAAAAGTATTGGGTTAAATCATTTTCTATAAGAAGGGGTTTTGACTTTAAAAAAAGTTCTAAGTACTTAATAATTTATCTTTTAAGTCATTCATTGTGGATATAAAAAAATTCTGGGATCATAGATATCGTGATGTTGAATATGCATACGGAACCGCGCCTAACGTGTTTTTTAAAGAGACGTTAGATAAGTATAATTTTACTGGCAATATTCTATTACCTGCAGAAGGTGAGGGACGTAATGCCGTTTATGCTGCAAAGACGGGGTTAGATGTATTTGCTTTTGATATAAGTGAAGAGGGTAGGAATAAAGCTTTAAAGTTGGCCAAGGATTCTATTGTTGAAATAGAGTATCAGGTTGGAGATTTTTCTGATCTTGACTTTAAAAATAATCAATATGATGTTGCAGCACTTATCTATGCACACTTCCCACCTTCATTGATCTCCATTTATCATCGTAAAGTTGCTGATTTGATAAAACCTAATGGATGGATTCTTTTGGAAGGATTTAGCAAAAAACAGTTAGAACTGCGAAAAGCATATCCCAACAATGGAGGACCCAGTAATATTGAGTTTCTTTTCTCAGAAGATTCCATTGCAAAGGATTTTTTTGATTTTGAAGTTGTTTTGTTGGAAGAAAAAATAATAAAATTGGAAGAAGGAGCCTATCATAACGGAATGAGTAGCGTTATTAGATTTATTGGAAGAAAGAGCCTTTAGAAATTTTCCTTTATAAATCAAAAGTTTTTTAATCAATATTCACTTCGAATTATTCATAAATATAATATTGGACAGATTTCTAAAAATAAATCTATAGAGTTAGTTACATGCTAATTTTAATTATAAAGCTTTTCAACAATCAGAAATTTCATAACAATATTAAAAGTTGGGGTAAAGTCCGATGGGAATGTAATGAAGTGTCCTGGGATAAATCCTAGCGATAGTTTAAGGATGGTTTAAATAAAGATCTTTTTATAATTAGGCACGGTATTCATACCGTGCAACAATGCGTAGTGCGAATAGGTTATAACCGAAATATAAGTTTCCTAAATTGTCTTGCCAAATTATTTTATAAAGTTTAAGCGGTTTATCTTCTTTTTTTTAACCTCTGAGCCGCATTAAGAATGATATAGATAGTTGAACTTATCTACTGACCTCTCTATTTTTTAAAAAACAAAGAGACTTTATGTCACTCAAAAGCAGCTGGTTAGTGACATAATGGCTTTATATCTCTTTTGGTCTTAAATTTGTTTTGTTAATAGTAAACTTAAAATATTTTGATTATGAATCTTAATCAGTTTACTATAAAAGCGCAGGAATCTGTTCAACAAGCTTTTCAGATTGCTTCGGGCATGAACCAGCAGGCCATTGAAACAGGACACTTATTAAAAGGTGTTTTGCTTACCGAAGAACAGTTGGTTAAATTCTTATTTGAAAAAATCGGGTTGGGGAATATTGACCCAATTTTAGAAAGTATCCTTTCGTCCTATCCCAAAGTTTCTGGTGGCGAACCTTATTTGAGTCGCGAAGCTACTG
Source organism: uncultured Alkaliflexus sp. (assembly GCA_964544795.1). Taxonomy (GTDB): domain Bacteria; phylum Bacteroidota; class Bacteroidia; order Bacteroidales; family Marinilabiliaceae; genus CAZHHH01. Next base: position 5,804 of record CAZJDS010000038.1, read on the forward strand.
ATGTTTTGCAATCAGCTGTTTCCAAGGCCAAATCCATGGGTGATGAGTTTTCGTCCATTGAGCATATCCTTTTAGCTTTGGTAAAAGGTAAAGACAATATCGCCACCATGTTAAAAGATGCTGGTGCAACTGAAAAATCTCTTGAAGCAGCTATCAAAGAGTTACGACAAGGTCGTAAAGTAGATAGTGCCACAGCTGAAGATACCTATAATGCTTTGGGGCGTTTCGCCATAAATTTAAATGATCAAGCACGAAAAGGGAAGTTAGATCCTGTAATTGGTCGTGATGAGGAGATTCGTCGTATTTTACAGATACTTTCTCGAAGAACTAAAAATAATCCTATTTTAATTGGAGAACCTGGTGTGGGTAAAACTGCAATAGCAGAAGGATTGGCACACAGAATTATAAATGGAGATGTACCAGACAACCTCAAGAACAAACAGGTTTTCTCCCTTGATATGGGTGCTCTTATCGCAGGAGCAAAATACAAAGGAGAGTTTGAAGAACGTTTAAAATCTGTGGTTCAAGAGGTAATCAGCAGTGATGGCGAAGTGATTCTTTTTATTGATGAGATTCACACTTTGGTGGGTGCTGGTAAAAGTGAAGGTGCGATGGATGCTGCCAATATTCTTAAGCCTGCCTTGGCGCGTGGAGAATTACGTGCAATTGGTGCTACCACTTTAAATGAGTATCAAAAGTATTTTGAGAAGGACAAAGCATTGGAACGACGTTTTCAAATTGTTATGGTGGATGAACCAGACGTTTTGTCTTCCATTTCCATTTTACGTGGGCTAAAAGAGCGTTATGAATCTCACCACAAAGTGAGAATTCTTGATGAAGCTATTGTTGCCGCAGTTGAGTTGTCTAAAAGATATATTTCTGATCGTTTCCTTCCTGATAAAGCGATTGATTTGATTGATGAATCTGCTTCAAAACTTCGGATGGAGATGAACTCTGTTCCTGAGGAAATAGATGAAATTGAAAGGAAGATTAAACAGTTGGAAATAGAGAAAGAGGCAATAAAGCGTGAGAAGAATAAAAAGAGATTGGATTCTTTAATTCTTGAAATAGCTGAATTGAAAGAGTCAAATTCTATATTACGTTCAAAATGGCAAGAAGAGCGAGATATCATCGATCAAATACAGAAGTACAAAACGGATATTGAGTCCTTTAAATTTGAAGCGGATAGGGCAGAGCGTGAAGGTAATTATGAAAAAGTAGCTGAGTTGCGTTATGGACGGATCAAAACTGCTGAGGAAGGAATCGAAAAACTGAAATCCAAACTCATTGAAAAGCAGTCCGACTCTGCCATGATTAAAGAAGAGGTAGATGCCGAAGATGTAGCACAGGTGGTTAGTCGTTGGACAGGCATACCTATATCTCGAATGCTCAAAAGCGAACGTCAAAAATTGTTGGAGATTGAAAATGATCTGCATAAACGCGTAATTGGGCAGGAAGAGGCAATATCTGCAGTTGCTGATGCGGTTCGGCGAAGTAGAGCAGGTTTACAAGATGCCAATCGTCCCATTGGATCTTTTATATTTTTAGGATCTACAGGTGTTGGTAAAACCGAGCTGGCTAAATCGTTGGCTGAGTTTTTATTTGATGATGAGCATTTGATGACTCGTATTGATATGTCGGAGTATCAAGAACGGCATTCTGTTTCTCGTTTGGTGGGCGCACCTCCTGGATATGTGGGGTACGATGAAGGTGGACAATTGACGGAGGCTGTTCGTCGCAAACCCTATTCTGTTGTTCTTTTAGATGAAATTGAAAAAGCACATCCAGATGTTTTCAATATTCTTCTGCAAGTTTTGGACGATGGGCGTTTGACAGACAACAAAGGTCGACTGGTGGATTTTAAAAACACCATTATTATAATGACCTCAAATTTGGGTTCACAAATTCTTCAAGAAGATGCCGCCAAGGAAGAGTCTGATGAGGTGAGTGATAAAGCTCGTGAAAGTGTTATGGAGTTGCTTCGACATACCATTCGTCCAGAGTTTTTGAATAGAATTGATGAGATCATTCTATTTACTCCTTTGAATAGGAAACAGATTAGTGAGATTGTGAAACTTCAGTTTGATAAAGTTGCTAAAATGTTAAAGCAGCAGAATGTAGAAATATCATTGACTCCAGCAGGTTTAGAATGGTTAGTATCTGTAGGATTTGATCCATCTTACGGTGCGAGACCCGTTAAGCGAGCTATTCAGAGATATGTATTGAACGATCTTTCTAAATTGATTTTGAAAGATGCTGTTTCAAGCGAAGAGGCTATAATTGTTGATGTAAAGGATGATCAGTTGGTCTTTGTGAATAAATAAGAAGAGTTAATTTTAGAAGCAAACACAAAACGGGGCGAATGCCCCGTTTTATGTTATGTGAATTTTCTCAAATTTTACCACTAAACAAATTGCTTCACTTTTATTTTTCCTGAAAGGATGTCTTTTGCCATGTCTAATATGGTTGTGTCGTCCAATTCAACAATACCGCCATCGGGACCCTGCTCCAAATGCATACCTATACTTTCACCTCGATCGTAGTTGGCCCCGCCAAAATAGTTCCTAACTGTTTCTACGTCGAGGTTTAAATTTTCAGCGATGGTACGTGTTGCACCTTCAGGAAGACTATCTTTAATCTTCCTTAGTTGATTAAATGTTATGGTAGTACTCATAATTGAAAGGTTTTAAAGGTTTAATCTTTGTTTTAAAGATAAGTATAATACCTTCGACACCACAATTATTTAACGTTTAAAACAGGTGGATTAACAATTATTAATGATTGTTTTTTGGAAGTTAAAAAAATAGGAATTTGCAATTGATTTATTAAGGATTTCCATCAATTATTGAATGGTCGTGGGGTAATCATTAAATAATTTTAAGCAATTGCCATGCAGATAAAAACATAACAACGATTGATACCCAGCCTGTTAACACAATGATTTTAATAGGCGATGAAATGTTTTGTAGTGCTCTTACATTTCCTTTGTTTGAGATATATCGAGAAACAAACCAGAAGTACAGTTTGAAGGAGAGCCAACCAGAAATTATCCCTACAATAGCTCCCACTAAAATATCTCCTGGATAGTGGAGACCTAAATATATTCTTGAATAAGAATTAACAACTGCCCACACAAAGAAAAAGAAGATGAGCCATCTTCTTTTGAATAAAAGGCTAATGAGTGTTGCCAGGCCAAATGAATTTGCAGCATGGGAGGAGATGAAACCAAACTTCCCAGCTTTAAAGCCATTCAACAAATAGACAATGTTTTTTAGTTCAGGATCGTGAGATGGACGCAATCGTTCAAAATAGGGCTTGAAAAACCCACTGGCTATTTGATCGCATAAAGTAATAGTCAATGCTATTGCAACTATTATCCATATACTTTTAATGCCCATTTGCTTTATGACAACATATAGAACAGAAACATAGAGCGGAATCCAGACTATCGTGCCTGAGAAAAACCAGAAAAAATAATCCCATAAAGGAGAATGAAAACTGTTTAGAAATAAGAATAGCTCTTTGTCAAAATGATTTAGAAACTCCACAGATCTTAGATTTTAGATTATCAGAGCTGTAAATATAAAAAGCTTTCACTTAAAGAAGGTGCTTTTTGTCAATTCTTTGAATAGATGCCGCTTTATTATTCTGTATTGGCCTGTTTGATTATCTTTGCACAATTATATTTATTGTAAAATCCTTCAATAGTACTTGGAGGCATAAAACTGAAACGAATGCAGCTAAATTTAAAAAATCCCATTGTTTTTTTTGATCTTGAAACTACAGGTATTAATATCGTTCATGATAGAATCGTTGAGATAGCCATTTTAAAAGTTAATCCAAACGGATCTGAAGAGATGAAGTCGTATCGAGTTAATCCTGGAATTTCCATTCCTCCAGAATCTTCCGCCATTCATGGGATTTACGATGAAGATGTAAAAGACGCTCCACCTTTTAAAAACTTAGCTAAAGAATTGGCTAAATTTATGGAAGGATGCGATATCGGCGGCTTCAATTCCAATCGATTTGATGTGCCGCTTTTGGCAGAAGAGTTTCTGCGTGCGGATGTGGATATTGATATGAGTAAACGTCATTTTATTGATGTACAAACCATTTTCCACAAAATGGAGAAACGTACTTTGGAAGCTGCATACAAGTTCTATTGCGATAAAGAGTTGAGTGATGCACATAGCGCAGAAGCAGATACACGAGCTACTTATGAGGTGTTTAAAGCTCAAATTGAACGATATGAGGAGTTGAAAAACGACATTCCCTTTTTGGCGGATTTCTCTTCTTTTAATCGCAATGTGGATTTTGCAGGGAGAATTGTTTACAATGATAAAGATGAAGAAGTCTTTAACTTTGGCAAATATAAAGATGTCAAAGTATCAGAGGTGTTGGAGAAAGACCCTGGCTATTATGGCTGGATGATGAATGGCGATTTTCCTTTATACACAAAAAATATATTGACGAAAATAAAGCTTCGTTCTTTTAATCAATAGTTTTTAAGAGAGTTTAGGACTCAAATAGAAAGTTTATGAAGATTTTATGTATTGGTCGCAACTATGAAGAGCATGCCAAAGAGTTGAAAAATCCACTTCCTCCTGAACCTGTTGTCTTTATGAAACCTGATTCGGCTTTGCTGCGAAACAACGAATCTTTTTATCTGCCTGATTTTGCCAAATCCTTTCATCATGAGGTGGAGTTAGTTTTTAAAATCAACCGTTTAGGAAAAAATATTGAAGAGCGTTTTGCTCATCGGTACTATAGTGAAGTTGGTTTGGGAATTGATTTCACAGCGCGCGATTTGCAAGACGAATTACGTGGAAAAGGACTTCCGTGGGAAAAGTGCAAAGCTTTTGATGGTTCTGCAGTTCTATCTGAGTTCGTTCCCATTACGAACTATTCAGATACTAAAAATTTACAGTTTAAGCTGTTGGTAAATGGGGAGGCACGTCAAGTAGGCAATAGCAAGGCTATGATCTTTAATATCGATCAGATTATTGCACATCTCTCTAAGTACTTCACTCTAAAAATTGGAGATCTTATTTATACTGGAACTCCAGCTGGAGTAGGGGAGGTGAAATCAGGTGATCGGCTCCAAGGGTATATTGAAGAAGAGTGTTTCTTTGATTTTTTGGTAAAATAAATTTATTAAAAAGAGGTGGTTTAACTGAGCTCAGTTAAACCACCTCTTTTATTTTCACTCTTTTTCTGCTTGATTGCTCTTTTCTTCTTCTTTTTTCACCTCTTTTACTTCATAACCTAACTTCTTGATACTTTCCGACAGATGTTTTTTATCTGTTTTATCAGGTCTGTACGTGATTGCAACAGTGAAATTTTCCAGACTGATGTCCAGATTTCTCACTCCTTTTTCGTAGGCCAACTGTTTGGTGATTTTGTCCACACATCCTTGACAATCCATATTGACTGAAAAGGTGCAAGTTTGTGGAGTCTTGTCTTTCTTTTGTGCTTCGGAGGTGATTGAAATCATAAATACCAAAGCTAAAGTTATCATGATCTGTTTCATATGTATATAATTTGTTTTTAAATGGCCATATGGAACTCGCACTAATAGTCATTTCCCTTTGTGAGAAGCTATTTTCATGCTCGTTTCATGGCTAATTGTTTTTAATGTTCGGTTTTATTTGGCTTAACTCTCTCTGTTTATGCTAAATCTGAATCCAAAATAGATCTTTCTTCCCAGCACTGGCCCCCATATCAAGGAGCTGTCGAAGTTATTTCCAAAGTTATTTCCAAATGGACTTTCAGGCTCTATAATTGGGTTGGCTTGTGTGAAATCAGCCAAGTTTTCTACCCCCACATAAACATTCCATGTGCGGAAGAACTTAGTGATTTGTGCATTGTGAACCTGAAAAGCATCAAAGCTCTCAGAACGCAATCCGTTGGTGAAAGGAATTCTTCCTGGTCCATTAAGTTGTGCAGTGTAATCAAACTGCCATTTTTTTAGCGGCGTTGCATAACTCAAGTTCAACATTCCTTTGTAGTCGCTACGTAAAGGTTTTTTTTGTAAAGTATTGTTGGTGGTGGTTTTTACTTCATTCCATCGCCAAGCAGCTACTACATCCATCCCTCTAAACACCTCCATGGAAGCTTCTGCCTGAAGTACGTTGGAGTAGGATTTTCCATTCAAATTATAAAAATGGACTTCATGTGCATCTTTGTCCAGATCCATTATCATCTGATTGACAAAATGGGTGCGATAATACTCCAGATTGATGGTTAACTCCCGCAAGCCAATGTGCAAATATTTGGTTACGTTTGCTCCATAATTCCATCCTTCTTCTTGCGTAATATCATTTGCAATATTTATTGAGCGTGAAGATGCAAGAATAGGATTGTACTCAGCCAATGCATTTGGCGTGCGATATCCCTTTCCAACGGAGCCTCTGAATACCCAATGGTCATTAGGACTATATCTGGCATGAAGACGTGGTGTAACAAATGTTCCATATAAATTGTGATGATCAACGCGTATTCCTGTCAAAAGGGTGAATTTTTCAGGAACGGTGAAAGTATATTGAAAATAGGCACCAGGAACAATCTCATTTCTGCCACCATTAAAACCGATAATATTGGTTGTGTCACCATACAGATTCTCACCTAAATCGTCGTACATAAAATTTAGTCCTGCGGTGTATTTATGTTTTTCAGCATCGCCAAAATGGGATAGCCAGATTAAATTGGCCATAAAATAATTTTGATTTGCATCATACAGCCTTCTACCATAGATAGACTTTTGATCGTACCACGTGTGGTTGGCCACCAAAGCGATACTTTTGTTATTATCGTTAGGTAGAATATATCCTACTTTTAAAAATGATTCTATATTTTGTGTGTTGATCATAATTCCATAATGAGGCTGGCTCATTACATCCAGATTTTTATCGAAATCGGTTTGACCGCCAATTCGTTCTTCATCCAATATTTTTACACCAAATTGGCTACTTATATTATCGTTGGGTTTGTATTCCCATCTGTTCATGAAAATGAAGCGTTGGGTAAGCGGTTCATCCAAAAATCCGTCCTTATTGTGATCGTTTTTTACTGCATCTTTTGAGGCATGAGCTAATATAGCCGTCTTCCACTTATCGTTTACATAGATGGATCCGTTTACGTTGGACTCCAACCGTCCGCTGTTGCTGGCAAACCCGTTTACAAAGAGCTTTTCAGAAGTTGATGGCTTTTTGTATTGCACATTAATCTGACCTGTGAGGGATTCGTATCCATTGGTAACTGAAGCAGCACCTTTAGAAACTTGAATGGCTTCCATCCAAGGGCCTGGCACAAAATCCAATCCAAAAGCAGATGCTAATCCGCGATTATTAGGCATGTTTTCAGTAATCATTTGCACATAAGTGCCTGCTAATCCCAAAAGTTGAATTTGTTTTGCTCCTGTGGCAGCGTCGGTGTAGGATACATCTACTGACGCATTGGTTTCAAAGCTTTCTGCCAAACTGCAACAAGCTGCTTTACAAAGTTCTTCACCTGTAATTTCAATACTTGTAATGGGGTTTATTCTGGAAATATGAGTTCCCGACTTTCGTGTGGCTACTGTGACTTCATCCAGTTCCTGATTTTGTGCCAATAAGATATCGAAAGGCTGATCGGTTGCATTCACCGAAATAGTGTCGGAGGAATATCCCACAAAGCTTACCACCATTTTTGACGATTCAGGATGGGTAGGTAGTTTGAACTGTCCTTGAATATCTGTAACTGTTCCTGAAGTGGTGCCCAGCCAGTGTATGTTGGCGCCTATAATGGCTTCTTTCTTTTTATTGTTGAGTTCATAAACGCGGCCTGATACTTGATTTTGTCCAAACGCAATAAAATTAGCAAACAATGCCACAAGAAGAGTGAAGATAATACGCATGAAAGTAAATATTTTCAAAAAATGAATAATTCTCTTTGGTTGATTTTGATACTATTACTAAATAGAGAAATTATCACAATCTGAAAATGGAATGGACTATCAGCAGATCTTTCCCCCAGATAGGTTTTAAATTGGGGATAGAATTGAATAGTGAGCGGAAATGTGAGTTTTGATTTTCAAAAGCTTTGAGGCAGAGTGCGTAATCAACCGAAAAGGCATCAATCTTAGAGATTTGAATATTCTTTTCTGCTGCAATAAATGGTGTCGTAAGTCTATTTACTTCAATCTGGCATT
>CAZJDS010000039.1:0-7360 GCA_964544795.1 uncultured Alkaliflexus sp.
GTGATCTTCATGATGTGAAAGGTTTTGGACTGGGGTTGACATTGGTTCAAAAAGTAATTGTCCGAATGGGTGGCAAAATTAGCATTGAGAGTGCATCTGGAAAAGGAAGCAGTTTTCTGATTGCTTTGCCCTTAATTTGATCATATATGGAGAAGAAAAAAAGCGTTTTGGTGGTTGAAGATGATTCCAGCATGGGGTTTTTGTTGAAGGAATATTTGACAGAGAGTGGGTTTGAAGTTTTGCTTTGTTTGGATGGCGACTCAGGTTTGGAAACATTTCAAAAGAATGAGGTTGATTTGTGCCTCATTGATGTGATGCTTCCTGGCATGGATGGTTATACGTTGGCCGAGAAAATCCGCAAAGAAGTGTCATCGGTTCCATTCATTTTTCTCACCGCGCGTTCCATGAAAGAAGATAAAATTAAGGGTTTTAATTTGGGCTGTGACGATTATGTAACCAAACCATTTGATGAAGAAGAGCTGTTGTGTCGTATTCATGCTGTGTTAAATCGGTATCAACCGATGGGGCTTTCTCCATCTGCACAAAAGCCAACCTACAACTTAGCTGGGTATAGATTTGATGCCCAAAATTATGCTTTGATGTACAATGATAATACACACCGACTTACCCACCGTGAAAGTGACGTTTTGGAGATGCTGTGTGCCAACAAAGGATCTTTGGTTCGTCGCAGCGATTTGTTGACTACTTTTTGGGGACGAGATGATTATTTTAACGGCCGCAGCTTGGATGTTTTTATCGCCCGCTTGCGTAAGTTGTTGAGCGAGGATGAACGCGTTAAGATTGAAACGGTGCCTAAAGTGGGTTATCTCTTGAATGTTGAGCTCTAATGAATATAGACGGTAACACCCAAAGAGAGATTCCATATCTTATCGATGGTGACATATTTTGTTCGTATGCACTCTAATAGATAAGCATCCAAAGTACTCATTTCAGCATAAATAGCTACAGATTTGAAGAATTTTGAATTGTTATTTGATGCTATTTTGCACTCCACTCCACAGAAAGGTGCAGCATGAATTTTGTTTTGAAAATAGTATTTGTCAGGGTAGTGAGGTGGCAATCTTTGGAAGGTATTGTTGGTTCGACCAAAATTTATGGAAACTCCCGCCTTTGGTGTAAAATTTCCTAATCGTCCTCTTCGTACTAAATCCCAACTATTTTTTAGTGAGAAGGTATGAACAGTTACAGAGCTTCCGCCAAAACTTTCACTTAAAAGTCCATAATATAGCGTGGGATGATATCTGGATTTGAAATCATAACCTACGCCTACCGACATATAACCGATTAGTCCTGCGTGTTGAATGCTAAAGTGATCTGGAATGAACCATCTTGGACGATAAGTGAGGGTATCCTCTTTTATCGTAAAGCTTCTTGGGGTTTCCATCCATTTGTGAAAAGAAGTTCTTCCTTTGACAACTGGCTCTTCGGCATGCAGAGGCAGTGTTGTTAATGCAAGCATTAAGAGAGTTTTATGTAGAATTCTCGTTTTCATCTTAAAGTAAATCTCTTTGTATGGTGTAATCTTTCTCCTGAATATGTAAAAACAGAACCTCTTTGTCTTTGGCAGAAGGCACTATTAAATGGTTCGTTTTACCTTTTCCTTTCTCTCTGTATTCATATCCATGATTGTGTCCATGTATAGAAAGATCAACTTTGTATTTATTCAACAGCATCTCAAAATAGTATTGGTTGCCGATGGAAAAATCGTCGCTCCAAGGAGGAATGTGCGATAATAGAAATCTGTATTGATATTTTTCAGAGCCTTTTAGCACACTCTCCAGCCATTCAAAATCAGGATCTTCCACGTTCTTTTCCCAAATAACATCGTCCATAAAAACGAACAAACAGTTGTTGTAAACCAGCGTAAAATTGAGAGGCCCAAACATCTCTTGATACATCACTTCGCCATTAGAAAGATAGTCGTGGTTGCCAATGACGGTTATGAGAGGATGAATGAGCTTTGAACTAACTTTATGGAACCAGATAAACTCACGATAAATACCGCTAAGTGTGAGATCTCCCAAATGAACTGCAAAATCAATATTCTCGTGTTGATTCAGATGGTTAATCTGCTCTTCAAATTGATCATACCAAGTGTGGCTATCGGAAATTAAACCTATAGTAAAAGGGGCGAATTCTTGTTTGGATATTTTTTGAATAGAATCTATCGCTGCGATATTTAGCTCTTTAGCTGGTATTTTAACACCTGCTTGATAGGGACTGTATTCAATAATATCACTACAACCTGATAAAATGGTAATTGTGAAAAGGAGTGAAAAGAAGTAATATGTTTTTGTTAGAATCGACATTTTTATGGATTGTGTTTATTGATGTATAGTCATCAATTACACAAAAAATAGGATATATAGAGGACTTTATGAGATAAAAAAGTCTGAAATAGCCATTTAGATGGTTCTACTGTTTTAAAGAAGGTATGAAGTGTTGTGAGGCTTTTAGGTTTGGTAAATTAGGAGAAAACCTCTTAAATAAGCGCTTGCAAGAAAAGTCCAACTTCTGATTAATACTTGTTCAAAAAAAAATAAAATGGTTTTTAGCAGGCAATAATTATAAATTTTATATAATTATATTTTTTTAGTTGCTATATGGAACTTGCAAAAACAGCCTCTCTCCTTTGTGTGAAACTATTTTCATGTTCGTTTTATAACAACACCAATTTGGGCTAAAGCCCGATGAGAACGCAATGAAGTACCCCAGGATAAATCCTGGGGCTAATTAAGGATGTTTTAAATAAATATCTTTTTAATAGATAGGTGCGGCATTCATGCCGTGCAACTTTGCGTAACGTAAATCGGTTTTAACCAAAACATAAGTTTTGGAAATCCTAAATTGTCACTTGCCAAATTGTTTATGGATTAAGCAGGTTAATTTTCTTAAAAAACTGTAGATCACTTTAATAATGGTATAAATATATCTGTTATCTGCTGACCTCTTTAAATTTATGTTACCGTTTAATGCTGCTTTGTAGCCTTGGTGCTATTTTTAGATGTTTTCCTTCGGGTATTTCAATGGTAACCTTTAACTCTTGAAAACGCATTTTCGTGCCTGCACGAAGTGTGAAAGAGGGATCAATTTGTAGTACAGAGTCTTTTTGCAGCCAGAAGAACTCTACGTTTTGTGCATTTGCTTCAGCTTCTTCTATGGTTTTCCCATGGGCTTTTCGAGTTAGAATCAGCGCAAATCGATCCGAGTTTTCTATTAAAGTGATCATAGGATCTCCTTCTGTAACCAATCGATTATCAATAATTTTGGACCTTAATTGATGGGCGTTAAACCAACTTTTGCTTTTAAAATTTTCAGGCCACGGGTTGGAATTGAGATAAAGTGTGTCCCCATTAAAAGGTTGAGGATAGATTTGCTCTTTTAATTGAACTTTCTCTTGAAACCCTTGCGCTAAGGCTACAGAAGAATATATGACCAATCCCAGACCCACAAGCCAAAAAATCAATGCCAAGGCGCCAAATGTTTTTGCTCCTTTTTGAAACTGGAAAATAAAATAGAGTCCCAAGTAGAATAGCACAAGTAATGGGATACCCACCAAAAGCCCGATTCCTGTTAAAATGGCAATCGACTGTTCAGGGAAAAATAAAAGCCCATGCAGTTGATGTACCCACATCAGATTCGGAAAAATGTTAACGGCTACCGAAGAGAACAAAATAGAAAGGGTTAGAGCCATGAGTCCTACAAATGTTAAAACAATTAATGTAACTCCGATGACAATTTTAACTCCTCTCCAGAAACTGTTTGTGTTATTTATAGTGGTGCTCTTCTTAAATTGGGTATGCTTGATTTTGTGCAGATTTTCATCCTCTCCAAACATTTGGCGTCGCTGTTCCAGCGTAATGGCTTTTGGCATCACAATCCATAAGATGATGTAAGAGAGAAATACATAAGGTGGAATTATTTGTGGAATAAATGAAGCTCCCCAGAGGACTCCAAAAATAAACAATATGCGAAAAAGGATTGGAGACATGTTGAAATAAGCTCCCAAACCGCTACAAACTCCAGCAAAAATTCTATTGTACGGATCACGATGCAAGCGCTTTTGTACATAAGGGGGCGTAAATTCTGTGTTGGATGATTTTGCCGAAGGTTCATCATGAGTAGTACCCGTACCAAAATCTGTGGGTGGCCCAATAATTTGAATCACTTCTTCCACATCTTTTAGTGTGATGATTATTGTTTCTTCCTGCTGAGTAATAGGAAGGAGTATTTCTGCGATGCGTGCTTCCACATCTTGCAAGATCTCTTTAGCAGAATTTTTATCGTCTATAGCTTTCTCTATGTTTGATAGATAGTTGTGAAGTTTTGTGTATGCATCTTCATCGATGTGAAAAGCAAAGTCTGCAAGATTGATTTGAAATGTTTGTCTCATTGGAGTTGGATTTTAATGGGGATGAAGTATAATGAATCAAGTCATGAACCACCATGAAGTGAAAAATAAGGTTCCAAATAGGAGCTTTAGAATTAATGATACGACAATAAGAACTATAATGGCAATCAAAAAACCTCTAAGTTTAGATCTGAATATGAGACCTAATATTAAAAGCAAGAATATTAGAGGAAAGATCCCATCCGAAAAGCGAAGCATAAAAGGGAAGTTGAAATTCATGGGGTTCATCATCGAAATTCTCCAACCAAATAAATTGAACAGGAATAATACGCCAACTATAAAGACTACTAATGTCAAGATTTTTTTGTCACGTTGTGAATATTTTTTCCCAGTTTTAGAAAACTGCTCTTTCACCTTTTCAAACTCTTCTTTAATGGATTTCTCAATGTTGCTGATGGTTATATTCTCACCTCTCATTTGCATTTTCTCCGTGGTGGTACGTGCGGGTGGAACGGCTATCCATAAAACAATGTAAATGGGTACGATGGCTCCAAAACTTAGAAACGGCAGTAGCGCAAATATGATCCGAACCCATACAGGATCAAGATTTAAGTAGGCAGCAATTCCTGAACAGACACCACCCAATGCTCTGTTGTCAATATCGCGAAACCATTGTTTTTTAATTTTTTGTTGGGTGTAGGTTTTCTCTTCTTTTGAAGAATCTGATGTTTCATTTGTAAAATCCTCTGGCTGTCCCATAATTTGAATTACTTCTCTCACCATTGCTATAGAAAGAACACTGTTTTTATGGGCAATTCTTTCGCCAAAAAGTTCGCTCAATCGACTTTCAATGTCAGAGACAATCTCTTTTCCACCTTCTTTTCCACCAAACCAACGTTCCAGCTTTTGTAGATAGTCCTGAAGTAAAGTGTATGCATCTTCATCTATAAAGAAGGGGGTAGATGCAATGTGGATGGATATAACTTTATTCATCGTTTTTTCTTTTTAGGTTAATTTGTTCAACGGCAGCAATTAGTTGATTCCAGGAGTTGTCTAATTCTGACAGAAAATCTCTGCCTTTTTGGGTCAATGCATAATATTTTCGTGGAGGTCCTTGGGTGGATTCCTCCCAGCGGTAGCTTAAAAGATCATCGTTCTTCAATCGAGTTAACAACGGATACAACGTACCTTCCATAACAATCATCTCTGCGCTTTTAAGTGCATTAATGATGTCTGAGGTGTAGGCATCTTCACCCGAAAGTACAGAAAGGATACAATATTCTAAAACTCCTTTGCGCATTTGGGCTTTTGCATTTTCTATTTTCATAGATGGTTGTTTTTATGAATCATGATTTAAATAACTTTATTATAAAACAAAGATATGTATATTTATTAGTACTATGCAATACATAGTACTGTGTATTTTTAAACAATAGGTGTTCCCTTTCTATTTTCTGATTATATATGCTTGTAAATAAAAGAGTTGATTGAAATAAGTTTTTGTACAGATAAAAATGTACCATAGTCGCTTTTTAAATTTGAGATCTGTTTTTAAATGCGGGAAATCAGCTGAAAATCCCTATTTTTGTATTTTAAAAGCAATATAATTATGGATTCTACCAGACAAAATAAGATTGGTCGTCTCGTTCAAAAAGAGATGAGTGAAATATTCCAGAGAGAAGTTAATGATCTTCTGATGGGCACAATGGTAAGTGTTACAAGTGCACGCGTTTCTCCAGATATGGGCAATGCCAAAGTCTATTTAAGCATCTTTCCCACAGGGAATAAAGAGGAGGTTTTCAAAAATGTGAAAACTCAAGCATCTCGATTGCGTTATTTATTGGGACAACGCGTTGGCAAGCAAATGAGAGTTATTCCTGAGTTGCAGTTTTTTATCGACGACAGCTTGGATTACGTCCAACGAATTGATGAGCTGTTAAAAGATTGAGCATGCAATACGACCCTATTAAAAAATCGTTGGGCAAAGTTTTTAACAACACGCCTCAATTGCGAATTGTTTTCTACCGTCTGCTGGATCTGCTTCTATTGCGCTCCTGGTACATCCGTCGCGAATTAAAAATCTGGAAAAAAAGTGCGCCAAAGAGTGCGGCTATATTGGATGCAGGCTCAGGGTTTGGGCAGTACGTTTGGCGTCTTTCTCAAATGGGTAGTGAGTTCCAAATTTTAGGAGTAGATGTGAAACTCGAGCAGATAGAAGATTGCAATCGGTTTTTTGTCCGCATGAATTTAAAAGATAGAGTCTCTTTTCAAGAAGCAGATCTTACCACTTTTGACGTTCAGGATAAATACGATTTGGTGCTTTCGGTGGATGTGATGGAGCACATCTTAGAAGATGAAAAGGTAATGCGCAATTTATGTCGCTCATTGCACAAAGGAGGAATGTTGATGATTTCAACTCCTTCAGATCAAGGTGGATCTGATACCCATGACCATCACGAAGAAGAGGGGATCACAGGTTTTATAGATGAGCATGTGCGCGATGGCTACAACATAAATGACATTCAGAAAAAATTGTTGCGTGCAGGATTTTCCAAAGTTGAGGCACAGTTTTCCTATGGTCGTTCAGGCAGTTTGGCATGGAGGTTATCAATGAAATACCCCATTGTGATGCTCAATTTTAGCAAAGTGTTTTTTGTATTGCTGCCTTTCTATTACCTACTTGTTTATCCTGTGGCATATATTCTAAATCATATAGATCTGCGGGGAACTCATTCAAAAGGAACAGGACTTATCGTGAAAGCGATTAAGTAGTTTCTGTAAGAATGAGTAATTATCGCGAAGCTTATCAAGTCCCCTACGAGGGGATGTAGGGGGGATAAAAAAGTAAAAGTTTATACAGTTAATGTAATAACAGTTAATTATTTATTATCACGAAACTCACCAAGTCCTCTTCAGGGGATTTAGGGGTAGTGAAAAAATAAAAACATCATTAGATGAGATTAGCCATCACCATTGCTCTTCGTTATC
>CAZJDS010000039.1:7460-13588 GCA_964544795.1 uncultured Alkaliflexus sp.
AAAAAATAAAAACATCATTAGATGAGATTAGCCATCACCATTGCTCTTCGTTATCTCTTTGCAAAAAAGAGCCAGAACATCATCAACATCATCTCATGGATATCTGTGACGGGTGTGTTGGTGAGCAGTTTGGGGCTATTGGTAATTTTATCTGTTTTTAATGGGTTACATGGATTAATTGGCACACTTTATAGTTCTTTTGATCCAGATTTGAAGATTATTCCAGTGACTGGAAAGGTCGTCTATACCGATTCCATCGATTATTCATCTTTGGTAAACATCTCAGATGTTGCTTACGCTACCCAAGTAATTGAAGAACCTGTGTTGTTTCGATTCGATCAAAGACAAGTGCCTGGTCGAATTATGGGGGTAGATTCTCTTTTTCAACGCGTGACGGAGATCGACTCCATCATGATTGAAGGAGAGTACCAATTAAAAAGAGGAGATTTGTATGAAGGTGTTGTGGGATTTGCACTGGCTGATCAGTTGGCGTTGCGAATAAATTTTGTTACCCCTTTGATGATTTATGCTCCACAACGAACAGGGCGAATCAACCCTATGCGACCCGATCAAGCCTTTAGGTCTGCCTATCTGCAAACATCAGGTCTTTTTATGGTGAACCAAATGGAGTACGATGCCTCCTATACCATTACACATATTGATAAAGTGCGTGAATTGTTGGACTACGGTCCAAATGAGGTCTCATGGCTGGGCATAAGAGTAAAAGAGAGTGCCAGCATTGATAAGGTGAGGAGATCTATACAGTCTATATTAGGCGACAACTATCAAGTATTGAATAGAGAGGAGCAACATGCCACTTTTTACAGGATGATGAAGGTGGAAAAACTGATGGCTTACCTTATTTTATCTTTCATCTTACTAATTGCCATTTTTAATGTGATCGGAACTCTCTCCATGCTCATTTTTGAGAAGAAGTCAAGCATCTCTACCTTCAGAAGCATGGGGGCAAATCAACGTCTCATTCAGCAGATTTTTTTAATAGAAGGTTGGCTGATCTCTTTGGCGGGTTTGATCGGCGGATTGCTTTTGGGTAGCCTTTTGATCTGGGCACAGCAAACTTTCGGAATCGTTCGCTTTGGCGGAGATGGAAATTTTGTGGTGGATGCTTATCCTGTTATTCTTCGATGGGGAGATGTGGTAACCGTGTTTCTTACAGTATCCATCGTAGGATTGGTTGCAGCTTGGTATCCAGTTCGAGTGATTGTGCGACGCTATTTCACTGAGATGAAGAATCAATAATCGGCATATTCTTTCTCTATCCCTTTTAATATTTCATGAATATCCTCCACACTTTCGCTGCGCAATAGAGCTATTTTAGTCTCTCTAAAATGAGGTAAGTTTTTAAAGGTTACCGCAAAATGACGACGAGTATGCAAAATTCCAGCACGTTCTCCAATGTGTTCCACATTGGTTCTAAAATATTGCAGAATCATCTCTACATGTTCTTTTATTGACGGGGGTGGTAAAAGCTCACCACTGTTCAGAAAGTGGCGTATCTCTCTAAAGATCCATGGTTTCCCGATGGCACCTCTTCCAATCATGACACCATCCACACCGTAACGATCAAAACATTCACGTGCTCTTTGGGGAGTAGTCACATCGCCATTTCCAAAGATGGGGATATGCATTCGCGGATTGTTTTTTACATCCCCTATAAGCGTCCAATCGGCCTCGCCAGTGTATAGCTGTTCTCTGGTTCGTCCATGAATGGTCAGTGCCTGAATTCCTGTGTCTTGAAGTCGTTCAGCTATATCTACAATATCTTTGGAATTATCGTCCCAGCCTAAGCGGGTTTTTACGGTTACAGGAACTTTTACTGCCTCAACTACCGCACGAGTAATCTCAATCATTCTAGGAATATCTCTCAACAATCCAGATCCAGCGCCCTTTGTAGCAATCTTTTTTACCGGACAGCCAAAATTCAGATCGATGAGTTCGGGTTGATACTCTTCTGCAATTCGCGCTGCTTCTGCCAATGCTTCTGGCTCTTTTCCATACAGTTGTATGCCAAGAGGCCGTTCATCGTCAAAGAGGATCAGTTTGCGTTTGGTTTTCTCAATATTGCGCACCAAAGCATCTGATGACACAAACTCTGTAAACATCAAATCAGCTCCAAACTGCTTGCACATTCGCCTAAACATGTGATTGCTCACATCTTCCATGGGCGCCAACATTAGGGGCTCTTTTGCCAACTCTACATTTCCAATTTTCACTTCTCTATTTTTAGGGAGCGCAAATATAAGGATTTGTTCACCATCATTAAACGTTTATATGGAATTAGGTGTTTACTCATTGTCTATTAATTAAACGAATTGGCAATTCTTTAGTTATATTTGAATGAGAAATTTCTGTTTTTTGTGTTATTTTATAGTTTTTACGTTATTTTAAGAAGCACGATATACTCTATTATGAAGTCAAAAAGAGTCCATATAAATTATTTTTTTCGCTACTGCTCCTTTTATCTACTTTTTGTTTT
Source organism: uncultured Alkaliflexus sp. (assembly GCA_964544795.1). Classification (GTDB taxonomy): domain Bacteria; phylum Bacteroidota; class Bacteroidia; order Bacteroidales; family Marinilabiliaceae; genus CAZHHH01. The sequence goes on from CAZJDS010000039.1 coordinate 9,958, forward strand.
GCTGCTGCTGGCAAGTTGTAAAGATAATGGAGATACAGTGGATAAAACTGTCTTGAATAATAGTGCCTACACTACCGACTCTCTTGTTGTAGCTCAACTTATTCAGCGATCCGAAGAGTTTTTAAAAGAAAACCCCGATGTTTCTGATGTGTTTGATGGATTCTTAAGAGAGGCATTTGATATTTCTGTTCGCAGTAATTTTCTTTCTCAAGAAATTGAAATCTTTAATTTAATAGGAAAAAGATTCCGAAACCGTGGTCAGTATGGTGAAGCTCTAAAGTTTCATTATAAAGCGCTTGATTTGGCTAAAAATATTGATGATATGGCGCTTTTGGCAGAGATTCACAATCAATTGGGAGTGGTGTATCGTCGAACAGATGACAACGCCATGGCATTGGATCTTCATTTTAAAGCTTTGAAATATTCTGAAGAACTCAAAGATACTTTTAATATAGGGGTGGCTATTAATAGTATTGGAAATGTAAACTTTAACTTAGGACGCTATCATTCTGCCATTGAATATTTCCATCGTTCATTAGAATTTGCAAAGTTGATGAACAATACTTTAGGGATGGCAATTAACACCAACAACATTGGGGAAAGCTATTTGAAGATGGGGTATCCCGATTCATCACTTGTTTATCAGCACTACTCACTTCAGCATAATTTAAAAATTGGCAGTAAAACTGGGGAGTCTATTTGTTATAACAGTATTGGTGCGGCATATATTGCAAAAGGGAATTTGAGTAAAGCCTTAGGCTTTTTAAAGCGCTCATTGCAGTTAAATAAAACTATAGGTGATCCTATGCAGATTGCCATTAGTATGTCCAGAGTAGGAGAAGTCTATCTTTTGATGGAAGATTTTGAGCAAGCTTATTCTTATATTTTGGAGTCTTATGAATTGGCAAAAAAGATCGGCTCACGGTTTCAGGCAGAGGAGAGTTCACGACAATTGTCAAGATATTATGAGCTTCGCGCAGAGTATGCAACAGCAATGGATTACTATAAAGAAGCAACTGCATACAAAGATACTATCCTCAATGAAAAGAGTAGCTATCATCTCACTACGTTCGAAGTCTTATTTGAAGCTGAACAACAAAAAGAGCGAATATTGCAGCTTAATCAGCAAACTCTATCACAAAAATATATTATGGAACGTCAAAGGTGGTTCATAATTATTTTCGGGATTTTAACTGCGGCAGCTTTGGTGTTTACTTTGCTGTTGGTGAATCAGCACCGCCTCCGTAATAAGTACCAAGATCTTCGGAATCAGCATAAATTGCTTCGTTCACAAATGAACCCACATTTTATCTTTAATGCTCTAAGTGCTATCCAGGTGTATGTTTTGGAGCATGATATAGATAAATCAACGAGGTTTTTAACAGATTTTGCCAAACTTATGCGCCAAGTTTTAAAACTCTCTCAGCAAGATTATATTACTCTGAAAGATGAAACTGAGATTTTGGTACACTACTTAGATCTTCAACAGCTAAGGTTCAATATTCCCTTTATTTATGATATTGAAGTGGACGAAGAGATGGATCCGACATCTGTTGTGGTGCCTCCAATGATTACCCAGCCTTTTGTGGAGAATGCAGTGGAGCATGGAATCAAAGTGCTACAAGGAGAAGGACGTATAAAAATCAGTTTTCATAAGGACGGGGAACAGATGGTGGTGAAAGTTGAGGATAACGGAATTGGGATAATCGCCAGCAGACAACAGAAAAACGAAAAGAGCCACGAGTCTATGGCGCTAAAAATAACTCGCGAAAGATTGGATGTTATACAAAGAGATTCGGGTGGAAAAGTGAGTTTAGAAATTGTTGATAAGAAAAAAGTAAATCCTTTTGATCGAGGAACTATCGTAAAAATTGTGTTTCCAGTGGTTAAAATTAATAGTAACTCCAAAAAGCATTAAGTTGCTAAATAACATTTTTGAAGATAAGGAGAATGAATAGAATTAAAGTGCTTATAGTAGAGGATGATTTGTTTGTTGCAAGAACGGTGGAAGTGCTTATTAACAAGAATTTTTCGATGATAGAAGTGGTTGGGAAAAGTGCTTATGTGAAAGATGCTTATAAAAAGTTTAATTCGCTCCAGCCCAATCTTTTAATTTTAGATATTGAGTTGGCAGATGGAGATGCTTTTGAATTACTTAGATCGATTAAATCTGATAACTTCAAAGTGATATTTATTTCATCCCATGATAACTTGTTGATTCAGGCAGTTAAGTTTTCATCGGTAGAATTTGTTAAAAAGCCTTTTTCCGAAGATGATTTTGTGATGGCGTTGGATAAAGTGGTGGAGTATTTTTTTGACAAAGATGAAGATTCTCGAATGGAAGTGCTATTTGAAAATTTGAAAAGAGCTGATGGCAATCAACAAATCTTCATTGAGACTGATCGGGGAGGCTCCAAGATAGAGATAAATAATATTGAGTTTGGTGAAGCTCTTCCACAAGGAGCTTTACTTACTATGGATTCAGGGGAAAATATAAAAGTATTCCGCCCTTTACGTCGTTTTGAAAATATGTTGGTTGACCATCATTTTTATAGATGTCATCCAAAATACTTAGTCAATTTAAAAAAAATTCAACGGGTTGATGAGGAAGAATTAATATTAAAATCTGGAGCAATTATCCCTTTTGATGCTTGGCGAACACAAAATATATTAAAACTTTTCAATGAGAGTAAGAAAGAGGTTTAATTGTATAACTGCTCTCTTAGAAAGGCTTAAAACCGATGATTTCACGCACTTCTCGAAGAGTTTTTGACGCACTGGCATGTGCTTTCTCTTTGCCCATATCAACTACTTTTTTCAAATAAGCTTCATCTGAAGATATGGTGTTTATTTTATCCCGAATAGGTTCTGTAAAGCTAACAATATCTTCGGCCAACTGTTTTTTCAAATCACCATATCGAATGTTGCAATTGTTGTATTGCTCTTTAAAATAGACAATAGTTTCGGGTTGACTCACCACCGACATTAATGTGAAAAGATTGGCTACAGCTTCTGTTACTGGCGAATTCTTCTCTGTAGGTCCCGAGTCGGTTACTGCACGCATCACTTTTTTGCGGATCTCTTTGGGCGTATCTACTAAATATATTCCATTACCTTCTGATTTGCCCATTTTACCCGAGCCATCTAACCCTGGGATTTTAACCAATGCTTCGCCGTAATTAAAAGGTTCAGGAATAGTAAAAAAATCCTTTTGGTACATCCGATTGAAGCGGTTGCCAAATTTGCGGGTCATCTCAAGATTCTGCTCCTGATCTTTACCCACAGGAACTTTATTTGCTTGATGGATGAGAATATCTGATGCCATTAAAACTGGGTATGTGAGCAAACCGGCATTCACATTGTCGGGGTTACTTCGTACCTTCTCTTTAAAAGAGGTGGTGCGTTCCAGCTCTCCCACATATGCATTCATGTTCAGTAATAGCGTGAGTTCAGCCACTTCAGGAAGATCACTTTGAATATAGATGGTTGCTTTTTCAGGATCCATTCCAGCTCCTAAATACTCTGCCAATACTTGTCGTACGTTTCCATGCAAATCTGCAGGGGTGGGGTGTGTTGTGAGGGAGTGATAATCAGCAATAAAAAAGTAGCAGTTGTACTCTTCTTGCATTCG
>CAZJDS010000040.1:0-13569 GCA_964544795.1 uncultured Alkaliflexus sp.
TGCTCAAGATGTTAAAGAGATCCAGGATCTTTTAGATGCTAAAAATAGCAAGGTGAAAATTATTGCTAAAATTGAGAATCAGGAAGGAGTTGAGAATATAGATGAAATTTTGGAGGTTGTTCATGGTGTAATGGTGGCTCGAGGTGACTTGGGAATTGAAATTCCTCAAGAAAAAATTCCATTGGTGCAGCGTCAATTAATTCGTAAGTGTGTTGAGGCTAAAAAACCAGTTATTGTTGCCACTCAGATGCTTCATAGTATGATTAAGAATCCACGTCCGACGCGAGCAGAAGTTACCGATGTTGCTAATGCGATATATTATAGAACGGATGCTGTGATGCTTAGTGGAGAAACTGCCTACGGTGATTATGCTGTAGAGGCTGTAACAACGATGTCGCAAATAGCTGCTGAAGTAGAGGCCGCAAAAGATTCCAGAAACGATATTCCTGTGGATGTTGTGAAGCATGATATCACTGCTTACTTAGCGGATACTGCTGTTCAGGCATCAAAAGAACTCAATATAAAAGCTGTCTTGACTGATAGCTTAACCGGAAAAACAGCACGTTATCTGGCTGCCTTTAGAGGCAACATGCCCGTAGTTGCTCTCTGTTACAACAAGAGAGTAGGGCGTGAGTTGGCGCTCTCTTATGGCGTCTTTCCTCATTTGACTGAAGCTGGCAGCTCTAAAAGCGAAATTATTCATAACTCTTTAATGAAGCTTAAAGAAAGAGAAGTTCTTGGTGATGATGATTTGGTCGCCTATTTAGGAGGAAGCTTTGGGATAGGGGGCGGCACTACTTATCTTGAAATTATTACCGTAGAAGGCCTCTTGAATAAAATTGACAGATATGTAGATTGAGTTTTGTAGGCTCCATCAAATCAACAGAATAGGTATTGTTATTGTTTTTTCATAAAAATAAAGCGTAAAAACAGTACTATAGCCTTGTAAAAACAAAAAGAAGCATTATATTTGCAACGCCTTTGAAAGAAAGGGCTGTAAGAGATATAACAATCCTATTTTGGTCTGGTAGTTTAGTTGGTTAGAATACCGGCCTGTCACGCCGGGGGTCACGGGTTCGAGTCCCGTCCAGACCGCAAAAGCCTCATAAGTCAGTTGATTTATGAGGCTTTTCATATTTTATCCAAGAAATTTAACCTAACCTTTTAAAAAAGTAAAGTTTACTTTTCCATATTTTCTTAAACTTTGGAACTTTGGATGTTGCGAAAAATCTTGTTGTGGTCCGTGTTCAAGTATGAAAAGCCCTCCTTTAGCAATAGTTCCCGATTGTAAAACTGCTTCATGAACTTTCTCAAAATCTGGAAGATCGAAGGGTGGATCTGCAAAAACCAAATTAAAATGATCTTTTGGTGCATATTTTAGATAGTTAAAGACATCTGCCCTATAGCTATTGATTACAGACGTGAGATCAAACTCTTCCACATTTTTTTTTATATATTTCTGATGGTGTGCATCCTTTTCAATACTAACCACCTCAATACTTCCTCGTGAGGCAAATTCGTAGGATATGGCACCAGTTCCTGAAAATAGATCCAATACTTTCAATTCTTCTATCACTAAGGAGTGGGATAACACATTAAATAAGGCTTCACGTGCTGTATCAGTAGTAGGGCGGGCTCTGAAGTTCTTAGGGGGAGAGAAGCGCCTGCCTTTTAATGTTCCACTGATTATACGCATGCTGAAAGATTTAAAAGTGTATGAAATGCAGGAGGGTTAATATCTTTAAATAGATGGCTGTACTGAAACTGATGGGGTAATTTTGCACTCTGCACATTTTTGATATATTTTCTTAGGTGATTTAACATCTCATCAAAATTAGGATGCCGCCCACTTACAATTACTGATACATTGGAAATGCTTATTTTCATCTGTTCAAATACAAAAAGCGTGAAGTAGATAAAATCATTATTGCTTTTTATTGAAAATGTATTGCAGAGTTGTAAATTATTGTTCCCAAAAACCAAAATATCTACATAATTGGACTCAATATTCAAAAAAAGAAGTTTGTTCTCACCATCCGTAAGATTGGTTGACAGATTGCTTTCAATAATCGGTGAGTGCGGATGAATAAATATAGGCTCTTGAAATTGCTTATTCATTAGTTCTTTTATTTCATTCTTTATCTTAAAGAGATGAACCGCATCTGCCAATTTTATCTTGGAGGCGACGATTGTATTTTTTTTCTTTTCTACGCTGTGGGTGAAAGTCATCCAAGTATCTTTCTCCTCTTCTTGATAAATAGCAGATGGAACCAATGTAGATTGTAAAGAAGGAACTAAAATTAAGGTTTTCTTATAAGGTAAATTTAATTTCCCATAATTTTCAAAACATGCTTCTGCTTGCGCAATCATACTTCTTGATTCGTCAAACTGAACGTGCTGAATCTGAATGAATTTGTTGATAACAGGATCTAACGTGCAAAAAGAAAATCCATCCGGAGCAATCCGGATGGATAAAAAGTATGACATTGTAATGTTATAATCAAACGAATCGTCGGTGAGGGAGAAATTTGTCATGATAGGAAAATTATTCCCAGTTTCCAGCATTATTATTTGCTTCCTCTAAGGATCCAACTTTTAAGCCTGGGTATCTCTCTAATTTTCTCTGTTTGTCATTTATATTTATAACTTCTTGACGATCTAAGCCTTCTAAGAAGATGTTGTTGTGAACCTTAGCTTCAAAAACTGAAACATCTACGCCAGAAGCGGTTTTAATTACCCCTGCGCCCATCTCAAATTGCTTTTTATCGGTAAAGGGAACGTAACTAATTGAGTCTGGCATCCAACGTTTCTTTGAAAATAATGAATCCAAAACGCTTATTCTAGTGGTATCACGTTTAATAATACCTTGTTTTAGTGCCATGAGCTCGGTAACACCTGCAGCTATCATGCTATCTGTTAAACTTCCTTCCATTCTTACCATGGGTAACGAGTCGTGGGCAATAAATGATCTTAATGAATCAAAACTATGAGTGTAAACCCCGTTAACAGATTTGTAGGCTACTTGTGCAGAACGAATTTCTTTAAGCCGTTCTACCACCTTATCTACTCTTCCTTGATATTCTTTTTGGAATCGAACAGGTTTGTTAATACTTTCAACACACATATAACCTAATACCACGATGGCAATGGCTAGAAGTACTTGAATAATTGTTTTCATTATCTTTATAGCTTTTATAATTTCTATGATTTAATAAGAATATACAAATCTAAGAAAAAAAATGAATTCTGTTTTTAAAGAACGATTATAATCCACTCAAAAATGATAAAAGACTTCTTTTTTGAAAAAATATGCTCAAACTTGCTATTTACGCCTACTACTTCTCAACTAAAAGCTATAGAGATATTGTCAGAGTTTTCTACTTATGTAGATCAAAAACCTCTATTTTTATTAACTGGATATGCTGGAACAGGAAAAACAGCTTTAATGAACTCTTTTGTTAAAACGCTTTCTAGTTTTGATATTAAAACGGTATTATTAGCCCCTACAGGTAGAGCAGCAAAAGTTTTAAGTGCCAATGTAGGAGAACCTGCTTATACTATTCATAAAAAAATATATCGTCAGCAATCTTCAAATAATGGGCTTGGAAGTTTTCAGATGAACAAAAACTTGCATAAAAACACTGTCTTTATTGTGGACGAATCATCAATGATTTCAAACCAATCGTATGGCAACTCCATATTTGGATCAGGTAGATTATTAGAGGATCTGATCAATTACGTTTATGCTAATAATTGTAAGTTGTTGCTTATTGGCGATAGCGCTCAGTTACCGCCTGTAGGCTTGGAGATGAGTCCAGCCTTAGAAATTCTAAATTTGGAAAGCTATGGTGTAAAGTTGTGGCATGCCATGCTTACCGATGTCGTTCGTCAAAAAATGGATGGGGATATTTTAAATAACGCTACCTACCTACGATCTCTTTTGGATGAACATGATAAGATTGACTTCTATCCGAAATTGCGAGTGGGAACAAATGACGTGAAACAACTCTCTGGCGCCGACTTGATGGAAGAACTTAATTATTGTTTTGATCGTTATGGCTTGGAGGAGACGATTGTAATATGCCGAACAAATAAACGAGCCAACTTATATAATCAAGGTATCCGCAATTCAGTTCTGTTTCGCGAAGATGAGCTCACCACTGGTGATTATCTCTTGGTGATGAAAAATAATTACCATTGGTTAAAAGAAGACGATAAAGCAAGTTTTATTGCCAATGGAGATATTGCGAAAGTAACACGTATTAAAAAGTATTATGAGCTGTATGGCTTTAGATTTGCTGATATAACATGCGAGTTGGTGGATTATAGTAAAGTGGATATTGATGCAAGGATTATTTTGGATAGCATCCAAAGTGATGGTGCAGGATTATCACAGCAGCAGCAAGAAGAGTTTTATAATAAAGTAATGGAAGATTATGAGACTATTTCCCCTGCAAGTAAAAAGTATGAAAAAATTCGAGCAGATGACTTTTATAATGCCTTGCAAGTTAAATTTGCTTATGCAATGACTTGTCATAAAGCACAAGGTGGACAATGGAAGGCCGTTTTTATTGATTTAGGTTATTTCACCGAAGAATATTTATCCCGTGAAATGTTGCGATGGTTATATACTGCTGTAACGCGCGCCACAGAGAAATTATATTTTGTAAATTTCCCAAAGGAGTTTTATCAATAAAGGAACTTTACAAATAAAAACTGTAGATTTAAGAGCTGTTTTATATTGAGTTTAATTAGGAGTTATTTAATAAATTCTTAAAACAGGCACTCTTACAAACTAATCCCATCGTAGTTCGTTGACTATCAGGCTGGAATAGTTGGGTGTCGATGTAGCTCATATTTTATAAATTTACCGTTTCCTGAATATTAAATTGAGTAAAAAGAGGATAATTATTGCTCCTAAAGCTCCTGAAAGAATTGCTCCAATCCACCCTGCACCAAGATAAATCCCGAACTTGCCCAACAACCAATATCCCACAAAGCTCCCTAAAATTCCGATGATAAGGTTTCCGATAAAACCTAGACCACTCCCTTTGTAGATCATACTGCCGAGCCAGCCCGCTAGTGCTCCAATAATGATGACTGATATAATAAGATTCATTTTATTTTGTTTAAAGTGAAAGACCTAATAGTAGATTCTAAGCAAGCTACTAAAAATTATTCTTTTTCCCACTTTTCTGCTTGCCTGTTTTATTATAACTACAACAATAAAAATATGGAGAATCTCTCTTCATACATTGCATTTAATAAAAAAGCGATGGAGAAGTCCTCCATCGCTCTGTATTAAAAGATATTTTGCAACTTTAGTCTAATTTTAAATCAGCTACAATGATATCAATTTTATTATTAGCTTTTTTTGAAGAGCTATCGTAATCATCACGATGTTTCAAGATTCCTTGCACTTCAAAATAGAACTTTATTTTTGGTTCTGTGCCCGAAGGACGTACCGAAACTTTTGATCCATCTTCAGTAAAAAACTGCAATACATTTGACTTTTCAGGTTGATTAATAGTTTCACTTTTTTTAGATGGATAGCTTGTGGCTGTAAGTGATGCATAGTCCTTAATCAAGCTAACTTTTGAGCCTCCCAAAGTTTTTGGAGGGTTGGTACGAAACTCTGCCATCATAGCTTTAATTTCTTCTGCACCAGTTTTCCCTTTTCTTACGATGGAGATCAACCGCTCTTGAGAAAACCCATTTTCAATATATATATCCATCAAAAGCTCAAACAGTGTTTTTCCATTCTCTTTAGCCCACGCCGACACTTCTGCGAACATGCAAATGGCGCCTACTGCATCTTTATCTCTTACATAATCCCCAGGTAAGAAACCATAGCTCTCTTCGCCTCCGCAGATGTATTTTTTCTTCCCCTCTAACTCTCTAATTACTGCTGCTATCCATTTAAAACCAGTATATACATCAAAGCATTCAACTTGGTTGTTTTTAGCTACTTTTTTAATCAGTTCAGAGGTTACAATGGTTTTTACTGTGTATTCTTTACCCGTAAGTAACCCTTGTTTTTTCCACTGTGTGAGCATATACCATGTGAGTAATAGAGCCGTTTGGTTTCCATTTACCAAGATGAACTTTCCTTTATTATCTTTTATGGCAATGCCCAATCTGTCACCATCAGGATCAGAAGCTGCTACTATATCGGCGTCGGTCTTTATTGCTTTTTCTATAGCCATTTTTAAAGCAGCAGGTTCCTCAGGGTTGGGGGAGATCACTGTAGGAAAGTCTCCACTAACCACATCTTGCTCAGGAACATTAATAATATTGGTAAATCCAAATTTGCGTAATGCGTGCGGAACAATCTTAACAGTTGTTCCATGGATGGGGGAGAAAACAATCTTTAGATCGTTTTGTTTTTTTATGATTCCTGGGTTTAGAGAGATTTTTTGCACTTCATTAATAAAGAGATCATCCATCTCTTTTCCTAAAATCTTAATTTTGCTATGATCCGCTTTGAACTTTATCTCATTAACATCTGTGATTTTAGTTACTTCCTGAATAATGTTTTTATCATGGGGGGCTAAAACTTGCGCTCCATCGTCCCAATAAGCTTTGTATCCATTATATTCTTTTGGATTATGTGAGGCTGTAATGACTATTCCACTTTGGCACTTTAGATGCCTGATAGCGAAAGAGACTTCTGGAGTGGGACGTAAATCTTCAAATAGATAAGTAGTTATTCCATTGGCAGAAAAAATAGCTGCAGCTGTTTCGGCAAAAAATCTGCTGTTGTTTCTGCAGTCGTGACCAATTACGACCTTACGCTCCGAAAGATTTGGGAATTGTTGATTGATATAGTTAGCTAAACCCTGCGTAGCAGCGCCCACTGTATATTTATTTATTCGATTGGAGCCTACCCCCATAATTCCGCGTAATCCACCTGTGCCAAACTCCAAATCTTTGTAAAAGGAGTCTATCAACTCTTTGGTGTCACTATTGTTGAGCATCTTTTTCACACTCTCCTTGGTCTCCTCATCGTATGCGCCATCGAGCCACTGTTGAGCCTTGGCTTTTATCTGTTGAATTGTTGCGTTATTTGCCATAATATGAAATTTAGGATGTATATAAGAATGTGTTTCTAAACTAATAAAAGTAATTCATTTATTTCAGTTCGTTCATCTCTTTTAAACATTTCTCCAAGCTATCTACCCAAAACGGAATCGCAATGTTAAACTGTTTTTTTATTTTGGCCTTGTCCATCACAGAGTATGCTGGGCGCTTCGCGATAGTTGGAAATAAATCAGATCTTACCGCTTCTATCTTGCAGTTTACTTTAGCAAGCTTAAATATCATCTGTGCAAAATCATACCAACTACACACTCCTTCGTTGGAGTAATGATAAACACCAGGAACAAAGTGAGTGGAGTCTAAGGCTACTGTTTTTAAAATATGCAGAATTGCAATGGCCAAATCAGAAGCATATGTAGGTGTTCCTATTTGATCGAAAATAACTTTAATTTCTTTTTTTTCAGCACCTAACTTTAGCATTGTCTTTAAAAAGTTGGATCCATATTCTGAATAGAGCCAAGAAGTTCGAATGATGATGCTATTCTTATTTTCTTTCATTAAAAGCTGTTCACCTTCGGCTTTGGTAATGCCATATACGGAGTTCGGATTTACAATATCTTTAGTAGTTAGTGGTAAATTACTTTCTCCGCTAAAAACATAATCTGTAGATATATGAATTACACCCGCACCCTTCAATTTTGCGTACCGTCCAATCCATTGAATGGCTTTTGCGTTGATTAGCCTTGCTGTAACTTGGTCGTTTTCAGCTTTGTCAACAGCAGTATAAGCGGTGCAGTTGACTACATAATCGAAGCTCTGTTTTTCAAAAAAAATCTCAATATTCTCTTCTTTACTTAAATCTAACTGGTCTATTGTGGTTGTTTGGAATTGAGCAAAATTCTCATTTTTACTTAATTTTGTGAGTGAGTTGCCCAATTGCCCTTCTCCTCCAATGATTAGTATTTTCATTGTGTTTCTTGATTTTATTTTTAATTGTCAGCTAAAACTGTGCTTTCATCCTTTTATTTTTTATTTAATATGACTTCATATTCTTTCCAATGAAAAGTCTTTCTCGGCATTCTTAAAGCTTGGAAGGATTTCATCTTTAGGTGAAACCAATCTTTTCGCCAAGTCAACTTTCCAATCAATATTTAAGAAGGTATCGTCAAATTTTATGCCTCTTTCAGAGGCTTGGTGGTAAATGTTGTCACACTTATAATGAAAAATAGCACTCTCACTCAGAACGCTAAATCCGTGAGCAAATCCTTGTGGAATGAAAAATTGCAATTGGTTTTCGTTTGATAATTCAATCGAAAAATGGTGACCAAAAGTTGGGGAATCTTTACGCAAATCTACGGCTACATCTAATACACAGCCATGTAATACTTCTACTAATTTGCCTTGGGCAAAGGGTTCCAATTGGTAATGCAGTCCTCTTATACTGTTTTTGTATGAGTAGGATATGTTGTCTTGAACAAATTTGGCTTTTAACCCTGCATCAAAATACTTTGCTTCATTATAGGCTTCAAAGAAATATCCTCTATCGTCTTTAAATACTTTTGGTTTAATAATGAGCAATCCAGATAGAGGAGTGGTGGTAATATCCATAATAAATTGGTTGTAAATATATTAAGCATTGTTAAATTATAGATCATTCCTTATTTCATGAATGTCTTCGTCGGCTAGTTTTATTAAATATTTTCCGTAATCATTTTTTTCTAAAGGCTTAGCCAATCTCAACAAAGTCTCTTTATCTATCCAGCCTTGTTTATAAGCAATCTCTTCAATACATGCAATTTTTAATCCTTGACGTTTTTCGATGGTCGATATAAAATTTGACGCTTGCAGTAAGCTGTCATGTGTGCCTGTGTCTAACCATGCCATGCCACGTCCCATAAGTTTCACATGTAACTTATCTTCATCCAGATATAATTTATTTAGATCTGTTATTTCTAATTCTCCTCTTTTGCTTGGTTTTACTTTTTTTGCCTTTTGAACTGCTCCTGAGTCATAGAAATAGAGCCCTGTAACAGCATAATTACTTTTAGGTTGCTCTGGTTTCTCTTCCAGACTTAAGACTTTTCCTCTATCGTCAAACTCCACAACTCCATATCGTTGAGGATCGTTTACATAATATCCAAAAACGGTAGCACCTGTTTGTAACTTGCTTGCTTCTCTGAGGGTTCGGCTAAAGTCGTAACCATAAAAAATGTTATCACCTAAAATGAGGCATACAGGGCTGTTGCCAATAAATTCTTCACCTATCAATAGAGCTTGTGCCAGTCCGTCAGGTGAAGGCTGTTCTGCATAGGTAAAAGATAATCCCCAATCTGATCCATCCTTAAAAAGTCTTTGATAAAGCGGCAAATCATCAGGTGTTGATATGATGAGTATTTCACGAATTCCTCCCAACATTAACACGGATAATGGGTAGTAGATCATAGGCTTGTCATAAACAGGAATAATCTGTTTAGATATGCTTTTTGTGGCAGGGTAGAGTCGTGTTCCTGAGCCGCCAGCCAATATAATTCCCTTCATATAAAAGATGTTTTTTATGACTCTTAGATTAAATTTTAGAGTCCATTTTTAGATTATAATTTATACGTTTTTGGTATCGAAAGTGTGTTTTCAAAATAGTTAATGGTTTTTTCAAGACCCTCTTTTAGTTGTACAACAGGTTCCCAGCTATTTAGTTTCTCTTTTGCTAAAGTAATATCAGGTTGTCGTTGGGTGGGATCGTCCTCAGGGAGTGGATGAAATACAATTTTTGACTTTGAGCCTGTGATGGAAAGAACTTCATTGGCCAAATCAAGCATTGAGAATTCATGGGGATTTCCAAGATTCACGGGTCCTATAAAGTTATCGGAAGTATTCATCATTCTTATCATACCTTCTAAAAGATCATCTACATATTGGAAGCTTCGCGTCTGTGTTCCATCTCCAAATATGGTGATGGGTTCATTCTTTAATGCTTGAACGATAAAGTTAGATACGACGCGTCCATCATTGGGATGCATTCTAGGGCCATAAGTGTTGAATATGCGAACCACTTTAATGTTGACATTATTTTGTCGGTGATAGTTTAGAAAAAGACTTTCTGCACACCTCTTGCCTTCATCGTAGCATGAACGAACTCCAATGGGATTTACATTTCCCCAATAGCTTTCTGGTTGGGGATGAATTTCTGGGTCGCCATAGACTTCACTGGTTGAAGCTTGCAAAATTTTTGCTTTAATGCGTTTTGCCAACCCTAACATATTGATGGATCCCATGACTGAGGTTTTTATCGTTTTGATGGGATTGTACTGATAATGAATGGGAGAGGCAGGGCAAGCCAGGTTATATATCTCATCCACCTCAACATAGTAGGGATGCGTAACGTCGTGTCTTATTAATTCAAAATAGGGACTTTTAAGCAGATGTAAAATATTGCTTTTGCTCCCTGTAAAGTAGTTGTCCAGACAAATAACTTCATTACCCTCTTTCAAAAGTCGTTCGCACAAATGAGAGCCTATAAATCCTGCTCCTCCTGTAACCAAAATACGTTTCATAAAATTTTAATATATTTAAAGGTATGTTTGAGAGTAATATTTAAATTACTAAATCAGCAGCTTATATTTATAAAATATAATCAAAAGTAAGGTTTTTCTTTGAGTGATAAATGAATTGTTTGCAATTATAAGAATTTTACCCCTGTTTTGTTGCTCTCTACACTTTCTATTTAGACAGCATGAAACTTGTTAATTCGACTATTCCTAATTTCCTTTTTCTTCCTGGTTAAAAGTAGTTCTGAATATATGCGAACTTCTTTTTTAAAGGACGACGAAAGAAAAGTAAGATGAAAAGATCTAACTCAGCCTAAGTGTATAAAGAACAGGATCACTGCTAAGTTTTATAACATTATCTTTAGGAATATTTGTAAGATTTAAGACAATCAGCATGTAATGCACTGTTTTTTCTGTTTGTATGGTGTGTTATCATGATATTTTTGATACATTTGCACAAAATTTTTAGTAAATATATTGTCTAACCAAGTAATTTGTAATTAATTTTTAATGACTGAATTAGAAGAAAAAGGGCAAGAGTTAAATGCTCCAGCCGAAAAAGAAGCTCAAAAAGAGCAAACCATTGCAGTTGAAACTGCAAATCCTGATTTTGATTGGGATAGTTATGAGTCTGATGAAATAGTAGTTGACAGTTCAAAAAGAGAAGATCTTGAAAAAATGTATGACGAAACCTTATCTACCATTTCTGAAAAAGAGGTGATTGATGGTGTCGTTATTAGCATGAACAAGAGAGAAGTTGTAATCAACATTGGGTTTAAATCTGATGGAATTGTTAGCCGTAATGAATTTCGCTACAATCCTGATTTAAAAGTGGGTGATTCAGTAGAGATCTTTGTTGAAAGTCAGGAAGACAAAAAGGGTCAGTTGGTTCTTTCACACAAAAAGGCCAGAGCTCTCCGCTCTTGGGATCGTGTGAACGAAGCTTTGGACAAAGATGAAGTTATCAAAGGATACATCAAGTGTCGTACAAAAGGTGGTATGATCGTTGACGTATTTGGAATTGAAGCTTTCTTGCCAGGTTCACAAATTGATGTGAAGCCTATTCGTGACTATGATGTTTTCGTAGGTAAAACCATGGAGTTTAAGGTGGTGAAAATTAACCCCGAATTCAAAAACGTGGTAGTTTCTCACAAAGCTTTAATTGAAGCTGAGTTAGAACAACAGAAAAAAGAAATTATCTCTAAATTAGAGAAAGGACAAGTTCTTGAAGGAACTGTTAAAAACATCACTTCTTATGGTGTATTTATTGACCTTGGAGGTGTTGATGGATTGATTCACATTACTGATTTGTCATGGGGTCGTGTTTCTCATCCAGAGGAGATCGTTCAGTTAGATCAAAAACTCAATGTAGTTATTCTTGACTATGACGATGAGAAGAAACGTATTGCACTTGGATTAAAGCAGTTAACTCCTCATCCATGGGATGCTTTGGATCAAGAGATGAAGATTGGCGATATCGTTAAAGGAAAAGTTGTAGTAATGGCTGACTATGGCGCTTTTGTTGAAATAGCTCCAGGTGTTGAAGGTCTTATTCACGTTTCAGAAATGTCATGGTCACAACACTTGCGTAGTGCACAAGATTTCTTGAAAGTAGGGGATGAGGTTGAAGCCACCATCCTTACTTTAGATCGTGATGATCGTAAAATGTCATTAGGTATTAAACAGTTGAAAGCTGATCCTTGGGATAACATTGAAGAGAGATATGTCGTGGGAAGCAATCATACTGCAAAAGTACGTAACTTCACCAATTTCGGTGTATTTGTAGAAATTGAAGAAGGAATTGATGGTTTGATCCATATCTCCGATCTTTCATGGACTAAGAAAGTGAAGCATCCAGCTGAATTTACAACAATTGGTGAAGACATCAATGTAGTTGTTCTGGATATTGACAAAGAAAACCGTCGTTTGAGCTTAGGTCATAAGCAGTTGGAAGAAAATCCATGGGACGTGTTTGAAACTATCTTCTTAGTGGACTCTATTCACGAAGGAACAATCGTGGATGTTTTTGATAAAGGTGCTGTTATTGCGCTTCAGTATGGAGTTGAAGGTTTTGCTACTCCTCGCCATTTGGTGAAAGAGGATGGAAGTCAGGCGAAAGTTGAAGAGAAACTTCAATTTAAAGTGATCGAATTCAACAAAGGTGCTAAGCGCATTATCCTATCTCACTCGCGTATCTTCGAAGACGAAAAACGTGGTGAGCAGCAGACTGCTAAGCAAGAGCAAGCTAAATCAGCTGCATCTACCAAGAAGAATGTGAAAAAACTCAAAGATAATCTTGAAAAAACAACTCTTGGTGATATTTCAGAATTAGCTGCTTTGAAAGATCAAATGGAAGCCAAAGAGAAAAAATCTTAATTGTTTAAACAATAGAAGAACCTGTAATGGATTTTAAAATTGAAAAGCAAGATGGTTTTGTAAGTGTGGCAATGTTGACAGAGAAATTAGATACAACAGTAGCGCCAACCTTAAAATCAGAATTAATTCTTTTGGCAGGAAATAGCGAAAAGAATATTCTCCTGGATCTCAGTAATTGCAATTATTGTGACTCTTCAGGATTAAGTTCCATACTTGTTGCCAACCGCTTATGTAAAAATAGCGAGGGTGTTTTTATCTTAGCAGGTCTTCAACCGCCAGTTGAAAGGCTAATCACAGTATCTCAGTTAGATGCAGTGATAACTATTGCTCCAACCACTAAAGATGGTGTTGAAATGATGAAGAATGCGTTAAAGTCAAATTAATTTATGCAGTTTTCTGTAACTATTCTTGGAAGTAATTCAGCTTTACCAACTTCGGATAGGAATCCAACCGCTCAGGTACTAAATGTATCTGAGCGGTTTTTTTTAATTGATTGTGGTGAAGGCACTCAAATGCAACTCCGAAAATACAAAATTCGCTTTTCGAAAATAAACCATATATTTATTTCTCATCTACATGGTGATCACTACTTTGGTCTTTTGGGTTTGAT
>CAZJDS010000041.1:0-13445 GCA_964544795.1 uncultured Alkaliflexus sp.
CAGATTTCATCAATTATATTCTAAGAGTAAAGAGCAATATGGACTCTGGAATGTTTCGCCCCATGCAGGAAGCTGCTGCTAAAGCTTTAGAAGCCGACGCTGCTTGGTTTGAGACAGTTAATGAGGAGTATACCCAACGAAGGAAAATGGTGTATGAACTTTTAGATGTGATGGGTTGTTCCTACGACAGCCAGCAGGTAGGGCTGTTTGTATGGGCAAAAGTGCCTGCACATATTGGCAATGGGGAGAGTTTGAGTGATCAAGTTTTAGAGAAAGCCAACCTTTTCATTACACCAGGCTTTATTTTCGGATCCAACGGATCCAATTACATTAGAATATCATTGTGTGCCAATCAGAAGGTGCTTCAAGAGTCAATAAATCGAGTTAAACAAATTGAAATCGTATAGATATGTCAACATTAAATCTTCAAACCATTAGTTTGCCGGGCCTTGATTTAAAACGTCCGTTAGTTATTTCTGGGCCATGTAGTGCCGAAACCGAAGAACAGACTTTGGCCACAGCCAAAGAGCTGGCAGCCATCGGTGTAAAAATATTCCGTGCAGGAATTTGGAAGCCACGTACGCGTCCAGGCGCTTTTGAGGGAGTCGGAACCCTGGGGTTGCCTTGGTTAAAAAGAGTAAAAGAGGAGACAGGCATGTTTGTTGGAATAGAGGTGGCTACTTCACATCATGTTTACGAGGCTATTAAGTATGGAGTGGACATTCTTTGGATAGGGGCTCGTACTTCAGCCAATCCTTTTGCTGTTCAGGAAATTGCAGATGCATTAAAAGGAGTAAACATTCCTGTTTTTGTTAAGAATCCTGTGAATCCTGATTTGGATTTATGGATCGGTGCGTTGGAGCGTATTAACAATGCTGGGATAACCCAGTTGGCTGCAATTCATAGAGGCTTTAGTACTTACGACAAATCAAAATTCCGCAATCATCCTCAATGGCAGATTCCTATTGAGTTGCATCGTCGTTTGCCTGATTTACCTATAATCTCAGATCCAAGTCACATTGGTGGAAGTCGTGATCTTATTGAAGAGATTTCTCAAGAGGCTATGGATTTAAACTTCGATGGATTAATTATCGAATCCCATACTTGCCCAGATAAAGCATGGAGTGATGCTTCACAACAGATAACACCCACACGTTTAAAAGAGATTTTAGATAACTTGGTGTTACGTCGTCCAAAAATTGGAGATACACCTCGTAACGAGTTGGATGAATTACGTATTAAAATTGATGCTTTAGACAATCAGCTTTTGGATACTTTTAAAGAGCGAATGATTGTTTCTGAAGCCATTGGGCGATATAAATTTGAGAACAATATTACCATTTTGCAATCTCGTCGATACGATGAAATTATGAAAGATCGTAGGGATAGAGCTCTTTCTCGTGGATTGGATCCTGATTTTATCACTGGGATTTTTGAAAGCATTCACGAAGAGTCCATTAGTCGCCAGAGCCGAATTATGAATAAAGAAAAGAAGAAATAATTTGATGGAAGCCTTCTTTTACTTAGCTCTGAGTAGAAGAAGGCAATCATATTTATTACTTAACAAACGAGAATTTATGAAGATTTGTGTTTTAGGTGCCGGGAAAATGGGAACTTGGCTAACAGACGCTTTGTGTATGGAGCATGAAGTGGCCGTTTTTGACGTGGATAAAGAGAGGTTGCGCTATGTGTTTAACACACAGCGTCTCACTACAATGGAGGAGATCAGAGAGTTTTCTCCAGAACTGGTAATTAATAGTGTTACTTTAAAGCATACTATTTCTGTTTTTGAAGAGGTACTTCCTTATCTGTCCAAAAGCTGTATCTTGAGTGATATTGCTTCTGTTAAAACAGGATTTCAAGAGTTTTACAAAAAAGCAGGTCATCCTTTTGTGTCCACACATCCAATGTTTGGTCCCACCTTTGCTAATCTTAAAGATCTTAGCGCACATCATGCCATTATCATTTCAGAATCAGATCATTTGGGAAAAGCTTTTTTTAAAGATTTTTTCGGTGGTTTGAAGTTAAATCTTCACAACTACACTTTTGATGAGCACGATGAGACCATTGCCTACTCTCTATCTATTCCATTTTCCTCTACGCTGGTTTTTGCTGCTTGTATGAAAAAGCAGGATGCACCTGGAACTACTTTTAGTAAGCACATGGATATAGCCAAAGGACTTTTGTCTGAAGACGATTACCTGCTCACTGAGATTTTATTTAATCCTTTTACAATTGGACAGGTGGAAAAAATACGTCAGGAGTTAAAAAGTCTGATTGAACTAATTAAGGATCACGACACAGAAGGTTTGCAGGCCTATTTGAAAAAAGTGCGTAAGAATTTAGAATAGGAGATTAATCTGTTTTTATAAATGATTCTACAGGACTGCTAATTCTATATCATCTTTAATTTCAATTTTTAATTTCACTTTAGCATTCAAAGCTTTAAATACTTTCGTGATAGTAGAAATAGTGGCACTACTTGCGCCGCTTTCTAATTTAGAGATTTGAGCTCTTTGAACTCCAATTAGCTGGCCTAACTGTTCTTGCGTTAAGTTACTCTCCTTTCGAATTTTTTTAAGTTTTTCACCCAGTATCTCCATGCTTAATTCAAATTCGTACTGTTCTCTTTCCGCACTTCCTGACTCCCCGATATATTTATTTTCTAATTCGCTTAAGGTTGTATATTTTCTGTTTTTCATGGTTTGAAGGTTTAAATTTGTTTAATTTCTCTCATGCTTTCTCGAAGTATTTTCTTTTTATTTGTTCAGCATGTCGTATCTCTTCTTTTGGTGTCTTATTTGATTTTTTCACAATTCCATGAGTTCCCACAATTAATGTTTCTCTTTGATCTTCAGTATCCCAAAATGCAAAAAGTCTATAAAACTTTCCATTTTCATCGAAGCGGAATTCAAATATACCATCGCTGCCTTTCATTTTAGTGAACCAGTTACCCTTTAACCTCTCTTTTGTTTTACGAATTGCTTGAAATAATTTCCTTCGAGCTTTAGGGTCTATGGATGCAACAAATTCTTCCGCAAGTGGTAAAAATATTACTTCAATGGTTTTCTTCATAGGGTTAAGTCCTGTAGGTAAACCGTGTTTCCAAATATAGAAACAAAAAATTAAACTGTCAAGGAAAATTATCTGTAATTTGAATTGTTATGTTACATTGAATGTTTTGGTAATATTTTTTTATGTTGTTGATTTGCTTCTAAATTGGATCATCTGAAATTTTCTCAATCTCCAAAATATTTTTCGTTCGATGCGTTATTTTAAATCTGTTGTCGATTCTTTGGCCAATTACCCAAACAATCTCTTCTCCATTCAGGAGCAGCCAGGTCTCTTCTTTTTCAATAATTGAGAGTTTCTCATCGATAAAAAAATCACTCAGCTTCTTAAAATTGGACATACCTAACGGTTGAAACTTATCCCCTACCAAGGGATGCCTCAGAAACAGGGGGAACTCCAGTAGATCAGCATCCAGATGGATGAGTTTCGGATCTTTCGAAAATTGAAATTCAGCTGTTCGTAGATATTTTTTGAATGTAAGATGCAGTGGATGTTCCATTCTTGTCACTCCATCTGGCACAGAATAGCGACTTTTGTCTTGTTCGCTAATGGGCGTTAAGATTAGGTTGAATCGATCCACTACCAACCTATGTGTACGTGATAAAAACTGTTTTCCTGGCAGCGAATCTACCGTTTTAACGATTTGATGAATCTGTTGTCCTGAAAAGCCGTAGGGTTGCAATAAATCGAGAATGAGGCTTCTGCGGTGTGCATATTTTTTTATAACTGATATGGGAATAAGAAATGAGTCCCCTTCGCGAGCTGTAATTTGAAGTTCTATTTTTGTCAACTCATCTTCAATGATCTCTCTACTCTCTTTTAAATACTCCATATTGTTTTGCATCGTGGAAAAAAATGAGGGATTCATCTCTTCAAAGAGTGGTACAATCTCACTTCTAATTTTGTTTCTGTAAAAAACAGTTTCTTGATTTGTTGAGTCGGTTCTATAACTTAAAGAGTTTTCTTGGCAATACTCTTTAATATCTTGTGCAGAAGCAAAAAGTAATGGACGGATAATATTTCCTCTTCTCCAGGAAATACCCGTAAGACCTTTTATACCTGTGCCTCGAGTTAAATTTAAAAAAAATGTTTCTATGGCATCGTCTCCATGATGGCCAGTAGCAATGAGGTCCATCCCCAACTCTTTTGCCAATTCATCAAACCAGGAATAACGCAGTTCTCGTGCAGCCATCTCGATGGATATTTTTTGCTTTTCTGCATGTTCTACGGTTTGGAAATCGATCGTTCGTAACGGTATGTTTAGCTGTTTACATAGGTCTTTGACAAACTTCTCATCTTCGTCGGATTCTGCCCCTCTCAAATGGAAGTTGCAATGAGCCGCTGTGCACTTGATATTAGTTTCATTTAATAGATGAAGCAGTGCCACAGAGTCTGCTCCGCCACTTAATGCGACCAAAATAGTGTTGTGAGGTGAAACATTGCACTTCTCTTCCAATGCTTGTTGAAATTGTATTTGGATGTTGTTTTTCAAAATAGAGATCTCATTTGTTTGTAAATATACCCACTAAAAGATAGTTAATCTTCTGAGTTCAGCAATCTCTTTGTGATGATTTCAGTTTTCAGCAAACATTCAGCATACTCATCTTCTGCATTGGCCTGGTCGGTGATGGCACTTCCTGCCCAAAAAGAGATGCGTTGATTTTTGCTATCATAAAACAGAGTCCGGATTACTACGTTAAAATCAAAATCTTTTTCAGGAGTTATATACCCAATGGCACCAGAAAAAAGCCCTCTGGAAGTGGACTCATATTTATCGATGAGTTTCATCGCATTCAGCTTTGGCGCTCCCGTCATTGATCCCATGGGAAAAGAATCCTGTATGGCATCTATCCAGGTTTTATCCTTTCTGAGCTTAGAAGAGATGGTAGAAACCATTTGAAACAGATTTGGGAAATCATAGATACCACAGAGCTCCTCCACCTTGACAGTTCCAGGAGTAGCGGTTTGAGCCAGATCATTGCGCACAAGATCTGTAATCATAATGTTTTCAGATCTCTCTTTTTCTGAGTGGGCCAATTTTTTACGTTCTTTTTCTGCTTGCTGCAAGTTGTTGCCTTTTGGGGCAGTGCCTTTCATTGGCATACTGTATAACTTTTCGCCCTCTTTCATTAAATACCTTTCGGGTGACGCACAAAATGCATATTTCTCTTTGTATTTAACAAATGCAGAAAATGGCATGGGAGAAAGCTCCATGAATTGAATAAAAGTGGAAGTTGGATCGATATTTACTGATTCTGACGAAAATTCTATGCAGAAGTTGAGTTCGTACACATCTCCACGATGAATCTCTTTTTGAAGCTGATGAAAGGCGTTTATATAACTCTCCTTATCTAAGGATGATTTAATCTCTGCTTGGATTTTGTTGGCTTTGAGCTCTGGTTTTTTACTCTCTGCTTCTTGTATGAATTGAAGTGCCGACTCTTTTGTATCTATCGTTGATGAGTACCCAATTTGCCAACAATTGTCCTGCTTTCGAATAACCCATTGCGGACGAAAAAAATGGAGTGAAGGGAATTCAATGGTGGATTCTTTCTCATTATTAAGAGTGGGGTGAAGCTCATTTTTCAAACCATACCCTAAAAATCCAAAATACCAATCCTCTCTGCACTCTTTCTCTAAAGCAGAAAAAGAGCGCTCAATAACTTCCAAAGCGCCAAATCCCGCAAGGAAATTGAGCTTCGAAAGTTTTTTATAAAATCCCTCTTGAGGCAGTTCATTGCTTGTGAGTAGAATGGCATGATCCATCGTTTGTGTCCGTTCGATCATCTGAGAGATCCAAATCGACTCATTTTGAGGTCTGAAATTTATCCATTTTCGCATGAGAGCAAATTTACAATGAAAGGAGATTCTTACAAAATCTCATCAACTGATAACTTCTATGATTGGAAAAAGAGTATAAATTGTTACAGATGTTTTGGTGTTAGTTTGTTGGTTATTATCATCTAATATTATAAATTCGTAAATTATATCGTCTAAAATAGATCCAATAGTTATAACCTGTTACTTTATTTGATTTTGGTATGGATACTCACTTACAAATTGATAGTCTGGACAAGAAAATTCTTGCTCTGATCACCAAGAATGCACGAATTGCCTATTTGGAAGTTGCGCGCGAATGCAAAGTTTCTGGAGCTGCAATTCACCAGCGCATTCAGCGACTTCAAAACCTTGGGGTAATCAAAGGATCTGAGTTTATATTGAATCCAGCAAAAATTGGGTTTCACACTTGTGCTTTCATCGGTATCTTTTTAAAAAAAGCCAGCTTATTTGATAAAGTAGTTCAGCTGTTGGAGCAAATCCCAGAGGTGGTAGAATGTCATTACACTACAGGTCAGTATGCCATCTTTATCAAGATCTATGCGCAAAACAATGAACACCTTAAACGTATATTACACGATAAGCTGCAATCGATTACGGGAATTTCATCTACTGAAACCATTATATCATTGGACGAATCTTTCAAAAGACAACTGCCCATTCAGTAGTTGGTTTTGAATCTTTGCAACCCATTACATTAAATAGATTGAATCAGTCATGAATCGTTACCTAAGAGTTTTCAGCGTAATAACACAACTATCAGTGCAAAGTTAATTGTGAAGTAGAAGTTGAACGATCTCTCTTTTTGTTTTTCTTGAAAACGATATCAATACGTTCCATCTTTACTCCCCCCCATCCAGATTGGTGAATGGAGACTATTTTTCCTGAAAGGTTTTTTTCTAGAACAGGTTGTTCCAAGAATGTATGCGTATGTCCTCCAAGTATCATGTCTATGTAGTGACTGTTTTGTGCCAACTTAATATCATCGATCTTTGTAGTCATCATTAATCCCAGATGTGAAAGAGCAATCACAAGATCACATTTCCTCTTAGTTTTTAGCATTTCCGCCGTTTCATCACCCACTTTGAGAGGATCTATATATTTTACTTCTCCAAAATTTGACGAAGCTATCAAACCGTCAGGCCGAATTCCCAATCCAATAATACCTATGCGTAAAGCTCCTTTTTGGATGATTTTCCAAGAAGAAATCTTATTTTCAAGAGGAGTGTTTTTTACTTCATAATTGGTTACTACAAAAGGGAAATTGGCATATTGGATCTGTTCTGCCAAATGGTTTAGTCCATTGTCGAACTCATGATTGCCAAGCGTAGCAGCATCATAACCCATTTTGGACATGAGTTGTAGCTCCAGTTTTCCACCATAAAAGTTAAAATAGGGAGTTCCTTGAAATATATCGCCCGAGTCCAGTAGTAGAACATTTTTGTTTTCACTTCTAATCTTTTGTACCACAGCAGCTCTTGCAGCAAAACCACCTTGAGAAGGAAAGCGTTTGTCGGTAGGC
Organism: uncultured Alkaliflexus sp.; assembly: GCA_964544795.1. GTDB lineage: Bacteria > Bacteroidota > Bacteroidia > Bacteroidales > Marinilabiliaceae > CAZHHH01. Next base: position 7,433 of record CAZJDS010000041.1, read on the forward strand.
GGAAAGGGTTCTATGTGGCTATGAACATCGTTGGTATGCAAGATTATTAGTTCTTCAGATCTTTCATTTTTATTGGCAAAAGTGGAGAGTGGTAGGCTTATAAAAGCTATTCCAGCTGCAGTTCTTTTGATAAATTCTCTTCTGTTGTTCATGTTTCACTTTTTAATAATCCACTTTTTTAATACGGATCTCTGTGGAAATCTCAACAGACATATTCTTTTTATAAAGTTCTTGCACCTTTTTCATGATCAGTTCTCTTATGGTATAAGGCGAAAAAATGATATTTTTTGACTTTCTAAAAATTGTGTAATGATCACCTCCATCGGCAATGTAGTCAGAGGTGAATACCCAGTACAAACCCTCATTTCTTAGTTTTTTTCCTTGCACTAAAACTTCATTGGCTTGTTGCGGTTGGCTCATGGTAAAACTTGCACCCGCAAGTCCGTCTCCACCTTCACTTACCATGTGATTAAAAAGTTCCTGCATCTGAAAACCTGTGAGTTGAACGGCCACCATACTGTTTTCAAAAGGCATTATTTCGTAAATATTTCCTACAGTCACTTCCCCTTGAGGTAGAGGGGCTCGCAATCCTTTGGTGTTTACCACCGCAACAGAGGGGAGTTGCTCTCTACCACTTTCCTCAATGAATTTAATACCTGCTTCAAGCAGTAAGTCTGCAACAAAGTTAGAGAGAGGACTTTCTGGTTTGAAGGCACTCAAAGTTTCTTTACTTTTTCCTATAGGCTGATCCATTACCTTTTTTAACGAATCTTTGTATGGGAGAATCGTGTTATATAGGTTGCTGTCTATTGCGCAGGTAGGATCAATTATTATCTGCTTCTGGCTAGCTATCTGATGTGTATATGTTGGTGAACAAGACCCACTGAACAGGGTCAGAATCAGCAAAAATAATATTGAATAGTTATAATGCTTTTTTTCTATCAAGTTCATAATCATTTTTTGAACTGGTTTGGAATATCATTACAAATATATAACTTATTCGTATTTGAACAACTGCAATTTTATAGTAGCATAGAGGTTCTTTGCCAAGCAGTAATAAATAAGAAGGTTTTAATAATATGTGCAGTGTGGGGTATGGACAGATTTGCGTTTTTATTTTTTAAGAAATATTGAGATAATATATATTTGCTTTGACTACTTGTAAACAATTGTCTACGTTATTTACCTGTTTATCTACCTTTATTTCTATAGGGTGCTCTATCTTTACTTTTAAAGTAAATAAGCATTTTTTGTTAATTTTTTTAATTGAAAGTATATGAAAATAGGTAGGATGTATAAAAAGCTGTGCTTGATTGCGGTATTGCTGGGTTTAGCTCCTTTTGTTTGGGGGCAAAATGCAAGGATCAAAATTGATATAGACCGTACAATTGGAGAAGTGCATGAAAATATTTATGGAAACTTTGTTGAACATTTGGGGCGGTGTGTTTATGGAGGAATTTATGATCCCACGTCTCCACATGCCGATGAAGATGGTTTTCGTAAAGATGTTATGGAAGCAGCAAAGGGACTAAATATTCCGCTGGTTCGTTACCCTGGAGGTAATTTCGTTTCTAATTATAATTGGAAAGACGGAGTTGGACCCGAGCGAATTCCCAGATTGGAGCTTGCTTGGGATCGTTTAGAGAGCAATGAGGTGGGGACTAATGAATTTATGAAATGGGCCCGTAAGATGAATACAGAACCTTTCTTCTCTGTAAACTTGGGTACGGGAACTATTCTTGAAGCCCAGCAGTGGGTGGAATATACCAATGTTGCATCGGGGCCTTACTATGCTGAATTACGGAAACAGCACGGATATAAGGATCCTTGGAATATAAAATATTGGAGCCTTGGTAATGAAATGGATGGATATTGGCAAATGGGACATTTGAATGCTGAAGATTATGCAAAAAAGGCTCGAGAAGCCGGCAAATTAATGCGATTGACTTCACCAGATATTAAACTAATTGCTGTTGGTTCTTCTAATTATCGACCTGATGCCAATCCTGACGTCTGGAACAAAACAATTCTTGAGGAATTAAAGGACTACATCGATTATATTGCTTTGCATATATATGTGGGTAATCCTCAGGATAACTATTATAATTTTGTGGCGTCACCGCTTGTGGTGGAGGAACGAACTAAAATTGTAAAGGGGATGATCAATGAAGTGATGCAACGAACGATACGACGTGGTCACACTAAAGATCCGATTTATATTGCATGGGACGAGTACAATGTTTGGTATCGTGCGCGTACAGGGGCGCATATGGTAGGAGAAACTGCATTAGAAGAGCGCTACAATTTGGAAGATGCATTGGTGATTGCTGGAATGTTGAATGCTTTTATCCGAAATGCCGATGTAGTGAAAATGGCGAATATGGCTCAACTGGTGAATGTGATTGGCCCTATTTTTACAAATAAAACGGATATGTTTAAACAGACCATCTATTATCCTTTGGAGCTTTTTGCGAATAATATGCATGGTACTTCATTAGATGTATTTGTAGAATGTGACAGTTATGATACCGATGAGTTTTACCTCGGCCTGGGTGAGACCACTGCTCAATTGTCTGGAGTTCCTTATTTGGATGTCTCTGCTACATATAATAATGGGGAAGTTGTAGTTACAGTCGTGAATCGACACAAAGACAATAAAATTACCACTGATATCATTTCACAATCAGGTAATTTTAATGGTGCGATGGAAGTGTACGAGGTAAATGGAACTGATATAAAAGCTGAAAATGATTTTGGAAAGACGTTGGTAGAGACTGTTCGCAAAGGGGACTTAAAGGCCAAAGGTTCAACTTTGACTTACAGCTTTCCACCTCACTCCATCACGCTGATTAAAGGTAAAGTGAAGTAAAGTTTATTTTAAAGACTTAATTCTTAATTAAAAGAGGTTGCCTAAGATGGCAGCCTCTTTTTTGTCGGTTATATTGTTGCAGTATGTTTAGCTTTACAAAAGTGAGTGTCTGATATTGTCAAGAGACACCCACTTGATTTAAAAAAGTACTTTATTTATTTCGTTTTAGAAATCTTCAGGAAGTTCTTCTTCCAGTAACCGCATCAATTGCAATGCAGCTAGCCCCCATTGCGCTGAGTAGTTGGTCGATATTTCGGGGGTCTCTTTTACGGGTTGTAATGAGTAGGGGACAGATACTTTCTGAAGTAAAGGAATACTGAGTGTCTTTTTCGGGTTTTGTAAAGTGAATTCATTCCAAGCTCTTTTTGCCAGCTTTTTATTTTTGTTTTTCATTGCAGCATAAGCTGTTAAACGAGAGTGTCCTTGAAATAGAACATGATTCTTGTAGGTGTCACCCAAAGCTTTCTTTTGTTCATTTTGTGGAGCATTGTATAACTCACAGTATTGAAGCCATGCTTTTTCGAATTCTGGAATATCAAATAGGTCAATTAATTCAGCGCAAAGTTCTGCAAGACCAAAAACCGCATTGAGGTGGGAGACATTAATTTTATCGTGGTTAGCAATTTCGAATTTTCCCGACTCTACATCCATCATTGCAATACCAGTGAAAAAGCCATGGGGCTGTTTGGCAATAGTCTTCATGCTGTTCACTAGTCGGTTGTAAGAATGTTTATCGCCTGTTCGCTCCCAATGTGTGAGCCAAGCAGAGGCTACTGCTCCCCAGTCGGTACCGAAACTCATGGCTACTTTTGTTGTATCCGATCTATCAAACTTCACTCTTTTACGTAGAGGAGGAACATCCAGTAATGCTTTGTGTGCATCAAGCTGTTCGTCCATCAGGTCACCAACCCGTTCATCTGCTGTGAGAAAATAATAGAATCGACGGTTGGCTACAGTGCTTATTCGCATTTGTTTGGCACTACATCCCCAGTGAAGTACATTGTGTCTGGAACCCAAGGGGGCAAATCGCCCCAAATGATGAACATCTACCTCTCCAGTATGCCTTGTCATAGCTTCAGCCATCCTAAAAACGTCGGCTCTTCCTGAATGCAAAAAGTAATACCACAACCAAATATCAGTTGCTAATTCAGAATTGTCCCAAGCATAGCCACCTACATCGTACCGCCAAACATGCCGATCAGAATCATAGGTATGCATAACATCACCAAAATCCCAAAAACCATACCAGTTGTGCTGTTTTATCTGTAACTGATAATAGTCAAAAAGCCAATCGAGTCGTTCGGAGATCTTCTTTACTGTAGCTGTGGTTGGTGTTTTTTTCTTCACATTCCACATTTGACCAAACACTCCGCTATTTTGAATATGTTCCATGTTTGTCATTAATACTGGAGGAATGGAAATAGAGTTTCCATAGGCTACAATTTCTTGACGAGTAGGAGGAGTTGCAAATGAGCAAATATTCATTTCGCTGGTACGCGCTACGCCGATGGGACGACCGAACCCAGGTTCATAATCTTCATACGTAATTTCTAAACCTTCCCACTGTTTTTCGTAGGTATCCATATCTAATCCATCATGGTAGAATCTTAAATCCATTGATGAAGCATCTGGCGCCCATAACCACATGGTGACCTGAGCGAGTTCTGTGTTTGCCTGCCTTATGTCCAGTTGTGCGGGATAAGATTGCCAAAAATTCCGTATGCCGAAGGCCATCCCTCCAGCAGGTGTTCCGAGATATCCTGTTCCATTAGATCTATTACCCTGTGCTGAATTTAGCCAAGTATGTTCTTTGTCTGCTCTCTTTTTTATGGAAAAGGAGTGCGGTGAAGATTGAAACAGGGTGTAATCGCCGAAAGTGGGAATGTATGGTAGGCCTTTCTGCACTTGGGCTGGGAACTCTTCGACTGGTGGCGTTGCTTTCCCCTCCAATTGTGCATGTTTAATTGCTTTGCCTGGATCTCTTCGCAGGCCAGTGAGTCCTTTCACTGCTTCGGCAAATAGTCCTCCTTCTTCTCCCGTAAAACGTATGTGTCGGTCGTGCTGTTCTGCCTGATGCATTGGTGCATCAAAACGAAGGCCTATCCCTCTGATAAAATCTCGGTTTTCATCTCCGTCATATATCATTGTATGCATGATGCGGATATTATTGCTTCCAGCATAAAAATAGAGCCGAATTGTAAAAGGCACCAAGGAGTCATTGTTTTCAGAAACATGTGTTCCTTCAATTTTAATTAAAGCTCGTACAGGTCCGTCCTGTTCAAGTTCTACTTTGTGGATGCGACCCTTAAATAAAGTTGTAGTAACTGGTTTATCACCGTGGGTTTCTGCGGAGTCTTGCTTAAGTAGTACCAGATGACCATTTTGCGCAGTGGTTAAGCCATTATTTTTTATTGATTTTATTATTTCAAATCCATTTTTGGCTACTATCGTTTCTGTATTTCCGTTGTGTATAATAAACTCATCGGTAGTTTCGGTGATTTTAATCGGATGGTCTGGCAAGGTGGATGTGCCAGTGGTTAAATATATTTCAGCAGGAATACTTTTGCCTGGAGCTACAGCAATTGCACTCCATTTCACAGAGCCGTCGGACCAATAGGCCAATGGCCATGTTTGAATGGCTTGGGTATTCCCTCCTTTACTGTGTAACTGAAATTCTTGATTTTTAGTGACAGTTCCTTTGGGCCAAGGGATGCCAAAAGTATTTCCGTTAAAGTGTTCTGGTGGTAATTGATCCAGCCAATTTATTTCTACTTGGTTGGAAGTGGATTGTGCATTTATAGTTGCAGAATGAAGGAACAGAAATAAAAATAGTAGGAAGCTGATAGAATATCTCATCATCGGAAATTATTAAAAATTGCGGTTAGCCTTTGAGTTGATAAATATTGATGTAGTCAATTTTATGACGCGACCATGTTGATCGAAAACCAAAATAACCTTTGGTTAATGGGTCTGGATCGTCGTATTCGAAATAGATTTTGTCGTTCATGCTAAATCTGATGTGGCCGTTATTTACCAAAATTCGAACCAGATAAGTGGTGTTTGGCTGTAGCAAAAATTCTTCGCTATTTTTCTCATCAATAATAATTCTTTCTCCCAAACCGTCGTATTTTCTAAAGCGGGTGG
>CAZJDS010000042.1:0-1320 GCA_964544795.1 uncultured Alkaliflexus sp.
CCATTGGTGGCAGCATCCATGGGGATGTATAATATAGCACCTGCTGAAAGCGCCAATGCTTTGCTTCCTTTTGTTACCAATGGTAATTTTTGGACTTTTATGGCTTATTGTGCAGGCACAGGAGGTAGCATTTTGATTATAGGTTCAGCAGCTGGCGTTGCAGCTATGGGCATGGAAGGAATTCCCTTTTTCTGGTACTTGAAACGTATAAGCCTGTTGGCGTTCATTGGTTTTCTTTCTGGTGCAGCTGTTTTTCTATTGATGTTTGCATAATTATATTTGTACGATGCACGAAATAAATCAATGATCTAACTATTACTTGGTTTTAGAGATAGAAAAAATGTAACAGCAAAATTTTTTGTACAAGCGTGAAATTTGTGCTTGTATTATCCCCTATTTGAATCTCTTATCACATATTTTCATTTTTTCCAGTATCCCTCCAACTTTCTTTGTTACTTTTGTGTAATTATAGTATGGTAGTGTTGATATAATTTAAAAAGCAGATTACAGAATGGATGAATTTTCCGAAGTAGCAGAAAAACAAAAGCAGTTAGATTTGCGTTATCTTGCTATGGCAGCTATTTGGGCACAGAATTCTTATTGTAAAAGGAGGCAGGTTGGGGCATTGTTGGTCAAAAACAAAATGATTATCAGCGATGGTTACAATGGAACTCCTTCTGGTTTTGAAAATGTTTGTGAAGATGAGAACAATCAGACCAAACCATATGTTCTTCATGCTGAAGCCAATGCTATAACCAAAGTGGCTCGAAGCAACAACAGCTCTGATGGAGCTACCTTATATGTCACTTCCTCTCCCTGTATCGAGTGCGCCAAGCTTATTATTCAATCAGGAATTGTGCGCGTGGTATTTTCAGAAAACTATCGTGTGCATGATGGGATAGACCTTCTAAAAAGAGCAGGTATTGAAATTGTTCAGATTTAATTCGTTATCCAGTTTATTTTTCTCAATATGCGTTACAAAAATAGTCTTAAACAAGTTTTACTACCTATTGCTTTTGCGTTAATTCTCCTTGCGGGCATTTTCATTGGTAAGTTATTTTCTCCTTCTGGATCTAAATCTTCTGAGGGAAAACTCTTTATTTATCCACAAAGTAATAAAGTAGAGTCAATATTAAGACTTATTGAGGAGGAGTATGTTGATACGATTAACGCAGCTAAATTGCAAGAAGATATTATTCCTGAGATATTAAAACACTTAGATCCGCATACCGTTTATATCCCCAAAGAGGACTTGAAAGAAGCGAATCAGGAATTAGAAGGAAATTTTGGTGGAATAGGGGTTCAATTCAGTGTTCAAAA
>CAZJDS010000042.1:1420-13242 GCA_964544795.1 uncultured Alkaliflexus sp.
TTTGCGCGAAATACGTATCAAGAGTTTTTGACCGCAATGGCTAAATTGAAATCGCACAATTGCCAAGATCTAATTTTAGATTTAAGAGGGAACTCTGGCGGCTATTTAGATGTGGCTATAGGTATGAGTAATGAATTTTTAGAGAAGGGGGATTTAATTGTTTATACTGAAGGCAAATCAAGTCCTCGTCAGAATGTCTATGCCAATGGCACTGGAACCTGCCGTAATATCGGAGTAACTGTTTTAATAGACGAGTTTAGCGCTTCTGCCAGCGAAATTGTGGCTGGAGCTATTCAAGATAACGATAGAGGATTGATAGTTGGGCGACGCTCATTTGGAAAAGGACTGGTGCAGCAACAGATTCCGCTTTACGATGGAAGCGCACTTAGATTGACTGTAGCTCGTTATTATACACCAAGTGGTCGTTGCATCCAAAAGCCATATTCCAATGGAGTAGAAGATTACCACCACGATCTTATTACACGTTATGTTCATGGCGAGTTCTTTGTACGTGACAGTATTCAGCTCAATGAAGAGTTACGCTTTGAAACGCGCGGAGGACGATTGGTTTATGGAGGCGGAGGGGTGATGCCCGATGTGTTTGTACCTCGCGATACCTCTTCTTATTCTGATTATTATTACCACTTGCGCGATAAAGGACTTATTTACCAATTTGCTCTAAAGTATAGTGATGATCATCGTTTGACACTTCAACGATATCAAACAGTAGATGAGTTGATTAAATTTTTGGATTCGAAAAAGCTGGCAGTGGGAGTAGCTGATTTCGCTCGTAATAAGGGTGTTGTATATAATGACGCACAGTTTCAGCAATCAAAAGAGACTATCGAAATAGAAGCCCGTGCCTATGTAGCACGAAATATTTTAGACAACGAAGCTTTTTATCCTATTTTACATCAAATAGATGAGGTGGTTATAAAAGCAGTAGATGAAATAAAGAGACAATACCCAGGCAGATTATTGGAACTGGCAGGTATATTTAAAGAAGAAAAATAATTTTCCAGAAATTTTAGATTATGATTAGATTTATTTTATTTATTGCCATATTTTACTTGCTTTTTAGACTGCTTACACGCATTGTGCTACCATGGTTTGTAGTTTTTAAATTTAATAAGATGCAAAAAGATCAACAGAAAGCTACGCAAGACCTGATTAATAAAAAGCGAAAAGAAGAGGGAAAGGTTTTTGTGGATTACATTCCTAACAAAGGAGAGTCATCAAAGGGTAATGATGGTGAGTATGTCGATTATGAAGAGGTAAAAGAGTGATTTGTTATTACAGCTTAGGTATTCAAAAATGAGAATAAGTAAAAGCACCTATCTAATTAAAGATAAGTGCTTTTATGTTTCTATAAGTGAATAATTTTATCACTTTTTATGTAACCCACACTCTTTGGTATCAGGATTTTCCCACCACCAACGACCTGCACGCACGTCTTCCCCTGGCTCAATGGCTCTGGTACAAGGCTGACAGCCGATAGAAGGATATCCTTTATCGTGAAGAGGGTTGTAAGGCACTTTGTGCTCTTTAATGTAATCCCATACATCTGTTTCTGACCAAGCTGCCAAGGGATTTACTTTTACGAGTTCGTTGTTTTCATCCCACTCCACTACATGAATATTTTTTCGAGTTACAGCTTGTGATGCTCTCAGTCCGCAAATCCATGCGTCCATAGTTTTAAACGCTCGTTTTAGGGGTTCTATTTTTCGTATATGACAGCAGAGCTTTCTGTTCTCGATACTATCATAAAATAGATTGATTCCTTTGCTGTTGACCATCTCTTCCACCTGATGATAATCAGGAAACATTACCTCAATTTTTGTTTTGTATCTCTTTGATGTTCTATCTATAAGATCATAAGTCTCAGGAAATAATCTTCCTGTATCTAAAGTAAAGATTCTTCCGTTTGGGTCTATCTTTATTAACATATCTGTGAGAACTTGATCTTCAGCACCCATGGAAGATGATAGTGCAATTCTATTGCCAAATATTCCTACAAGTCTCTTAATGACTATTTCCGGTGAGCTATTTTGAAGTTCTACATCAAGTTTTTTAATTTCGTGTTTTTCCATGATTTTATTATAATATGATTTAACTACTTAGGTGTATAGTTTGAGTACAGTAATATTTTTAACTGCAACTGCCAAAACAGACACCCATATGCTTTCCTTCCACAATTAAAGGGTGGTCTGGTTTAACTAACTTGATTTTTCCTCCTACTTTGTTTAGAGGGATGGAGGTGATCGTACCATTTTGCTTGGCGACCATTGTGCCAAACTTGCGTTGATGAATTAGTTCTGCTGCGTAAGCACCCAGTTGAGTGGCAAGAATTCTATCTGTAGATGTGGGAGTTCCACCTCGCTGAATGTAGCCCAAGATGGTTTCACGAGCTTCCAGTCCAGTTATTTTCCGAATCTGTTTCGCAATAAAAGCGCCAGCTGATTTTTTCGATTTTTTTTCTATACCTTCAGCTACTACAACAATAGAATAGGGCTTTTTCTTTCTGCTTCGCTCCATTAAGCATTCCGCAACCAAGTTAAGGTCGTAAGGTATTTCGGGGAGTAAAATTACGTCCCCTCCACCTGCAATACCTGAGTACAGTGCAATCCAGCCCGCATGATGTCCCATTACTTCAATTACCATCACTCTTTTATGAGAGTTGGCTGTGGTATGCAATCTGTCAATGGCTTCGGTGGCAATGTGCACTGCAGTATCAAAACCGAACGTAGTATCAGTACCCCAAATATCGTTGTCAATGGTTTTTGGCATACCAATAATATTTAAGCCCTCTTGAGCGAGCAAATTTGCAGTAGTCTGAGTTCCGTTGCCACCAATGCACACCAGTGCTTCTAACCCCAGTTCTTTGTAATGTTTTTTAATCAGATCTGGTTTGGCTCGGGGATCTTCTCCTTCTACTATTTTAAAAGGCTTTAACCTTGAGGTTCCTAATATAGTTCCACCTAAAGTTAAGATACCTGATAATTGTTGTTCGTATAATTCTATGGTTTCTTTTTCAACCAGTCCGTTAAAGCCATTTATAATACCAACCACGTCCATTCCATATTGAACAATGGCTGTTTTACCTACCCCGCGAATTGCGGCATTAATTCCAGGACAATCTCCACCTGCCGATAAAATGCCTACTCTCATATTTTTACTAGCCATAACATTGTTTTAATTCAATCTTGATTTAATTGTAAGTCTCTTATAATATGTTAGATATGCATATTCATGAGATGTTTTTATTTAATTCGTCACGATTACATTTTATCGAAGCTTTTGTAAAACTACGAATGAAATACCAACATCGGAATATCGGTTGCATACAACATTTTTTTGGTTACCGAAGGGCTGAATAGTTGTCGTAGCAGTGTGCGACGTCTTCGCGTCATTGCAATTAAGTCGATATTATTTTCTTTCACATAACCTTCGATGTTCTCGACAAAATTGCTTCCCGTAATTACTTCAAAATCGATCTTGTGATTTCTGTAGGTCAATAGACAATATTCCTTCAATCTTTCAATTTGGTTCTCATCGGTTTTATCTACTCTTTTTGAAGAGCTGTGATGGGCAGCTATAATCTGAGTATTAAAAGGGGTGATGATACGTATAAGTCTATGAAGAGAGAAGAAATCACGCTCGTTTAGCTCTATTAAAAACAATATTGTTCCTATTTTATTGTGATCCACCTTGCTGTGGGCTGGAACGGCCAATACAGGTGCAGTTGCCTTGTTTATCACATCTCCAGTAATGCTGCCCATCGCTTGTTTTATTGCACCATCCTTTTTACTTGTTCCCATGATAATCACATCAGATTTCATCTTTTTACTTATTTCTGGAATCAAATCTTCAGGATAGCCTGATTCAAAACGATATTGAACTCGAATGTTTTTGTTGGGCTCCGAGTCTTGCACTACTTTTTGAGTGAGTTGTCGTAAACGTTCTCGGTAATTCTGTTCTAATGCTTCAATTTCTGTTGATGTTATTGAATTTTCAAACTTTTTATTTTCCATTTTTTCTCTTGATAGATAATCAGAGAAACAATAGAGAAGAGTGATTTCTGATTGAAATTTCTCTGCTAGGCTCAATGCATACGAAAGAGCATTTATAGAATAATCTGAAAAATTAACTGGAACAAGAATCTTTATCATTCGTTGTGTTTTAAATAAAGTTGCAGATGAATTATCAGGTTAAACTACAATAAAGTAAGGAAAAAAATACCCCGAAGTCAATTTTTTGGTTCGGGGTTCTTTTTTGTTATTGTGTTTTTTACGCTTCAATGATCGTAAGCCAACCAAATTTATCTGGTTCTTCACCATTTTGAATAGCTCTTAGTTTTCGGTAAAGTTTTTCAGAAATCGGACCTGGCTTCCCATCTTTACTGAAAACATATTTTTTCCCTGTATCCAAATCATCAATTTCTGCCACAGGACTTATTACGGCAGCAGTTCCACATGCACCCACCTCATCGAAGGTTTCCAACTCCTCTAGCGGCACTTTTCTGCGCTCGGTCTTCATACCCATATCTTCCGCTAGTTGAATTAAACTCATATTGGTGATGGAAGGAAGAACTGATTTAGATTGGGGTGTTATATAGGTGTTATTTTTAATTCCAAAAAAATTGGCTGGTCCACACTCATCAATGTATTTCTTTTCTCTACTGTCTAAATACAAAACTGCAGAGTACCCTTTGTCGTGTGCTATTTTCCCAGAGCGTAGGCTTGCAGCATAATTTCCGCCTACTTTAATGTTGCCAGTTCCATTGGGTGCAGCTCGATCATATTCGCGAGTAATCATCAGATTGGTGGGTTTAAAACCTTCTTTAAAGTAAGGTCCCACCGGTGTAACAAACACAATAAAAAGATATTCATCGGCAGGAGAAACACCCACTTTTGCGCCTGTTCCTATTAATAAGGGGCGGATGTATAATGAAGCACCAGATTCCACTGGAGGAACAAACCGACTGTTTAATTTCACTGTTTTTTTTACCGCATTAATAAAGATCTCCTCAGGAACAGGTTCCATAAGAACTCCTTTGGCGGATGATATCATGCGTCGTGCATTTTCCTCCAATCTGAAAATTCTTATTTTTCCATCCTTGCCTCTAAAAGCTTTTTGTCCTTCAAAAGCTTCTTGGCCGTAGTGCAGACAGGTAGCAGCCATGTGCATGCTTATCTTTTCAGAGGAGCTAACCTCTAACTCGCCCCATTTTCCGTTACGGTAATAGCAACGTACGTTGTAATCCGTTTTTATGTATGAGAATGATAATTTCCCCCAGTCAATATCGCCAGTCATGATAGTTATGATTATAAATAATAAAAAAGAGTGAGTAAAATTAACAATATCTTTCTACAAAAGACATGTGAAAAGAAAATATTTAATTGATTTTGTCTGAACTTTCTACAATCTTATGGTGTATATGCCTGTTATTTACAGAAGATGTTGGGGATGGTTTTGCTATTTTTGTTAAAATTAGGTGCAACTCAGATATACATATTGTAGCCTCCATAGTGGGCTTTTGTTGTAGCACCAGCGATGCGATATTTTGTAGAAGGACATCCTTATGTCTGTTAATAGTTCCATAGAGCGGAATTTTATGCTTACTGGGATTGATTTTTTTGTGGGTTTTTATCGGATCTGTTAATGAATAGAATTCATTGAGGATTTATCTTTAATGGTTATCCGTTTTTGCACTCAAAACTAAACTTTCTTTGTTCTATCTTTAAAATATATGAAGAAAATCAAAAGCCCTCTTGAAAGAGAGAGTAAAACAACTGATTTTTATATCATTGTATTAGAACTAAGTGCAAAACGGATACACATATTGATTGATCAATTTACATTATTAACTCTATTTTTGTAAAAAAAAATGATCAGAATCACACTAACATCGGAGTAAAATGAAATCTGCAAAGACCAATAGATTTTTGTATTTTTGTGGATATCTATAGATGACGTTTTGTAAATTATAATCAAAATTGATCGAGGGTCTAATAGGAGAATATTCTAATGAAAAAGTTGTTTAAAGATTTCATTTTCAAGGCAAAGTAAAAGAAAAAGAGATATGAAGTTTAGATTTATAAAAACACCAAGCAATCGGAAGTTTAATCTTGAGCCTGTCTATTATGATGAGGCCAAAGAGCAACGAATAGAGCGTGAGCGTAGAATTCGTGAAGAAATGGGATTGCCCGTCGATGGTTCCAACGTCGAAGAGAGTAAAACCAATTTCAAAGACCGTATTCGTGGAAGTATGCGTCCAAAAATTCGCACCCGATTTGAAGCTGGCGAGAAACAAAAACAAACTTCAAATATTCGTTTGGTAGTTATTCTTATACTTTTGGCAGCTCTATTTTATTATCTGCTTAATGCTGGGTACGATTGGTACAGTAAGTTTTTGTGATCATCCACTATTTGGCTGAAGTAGCACCATAATAAAAGAAAAATAGTACGTAGAAAGATGGCCGATATTATACACCTACTGCCCGACTCAGTAGCGAACCAAATTGCCGCAGGTGAAGTTATTCAACGACCCGCATCAGTTATTAAGGAGCTGGTGGAGAATGCTATAGATGCTGGTGCCACACAAATTGAAGTTTTGGTAAAAGAGGCAGGGCGTACTTTGATTCAAGTATTGGATAATGGAGCGGGGATGAGTGAAACCGATGCCCGATTGGCTTTTGAACGTCATGCCACTTCAAAGATTCGTGAGGCAAACGATCTTTTTTCTATTCGCACTATGGGGTTTAGAGGTGAAGCTTTGGCTTCTATTGCCGCAGTAGCTCAGGTGGAACTTAAATCGCGAAAAGAAGATTCTGAGCTGGGCGTTCATATTGAAATTTCAGGCTCTAAAGTAGAGAAACAGCAACCTATAAGCTGCCCTCAGGGTAGTAACTTCATCATTAAAAATCTCTTTTTTAATATTCCCGCCCGGCGAAAGTTCTTAAAAACCAATGCCACGGAGTTGAGACATGTAATTTCCGAATTTCAACGGATTGCTTTGGCCAACCCAAAGGTGGGTTTTTCACTTTCTCATAACGATCAGCCGTTATTGAATTTAGCATCAAGTAACTTGAGGCAGCGCATTGTAAATGTTATGGGTAAGTCAATTAATTCTCACCTCATACCTGTTGAGATAGACTCTTCTGTGATTACTATTTCTGGTTTTATTGGAAAACCTGAAGGTGCTCGAAAAACCGCGGGCGATCAATTTTTCTTTGTCAACAATCGGTACATGCGCCATCCGTATCTCAATAGGGCGGTGACTGCTGCATACGATAATCTTATTGCACAGGATGCTTATCCCTCTTACTTTCTATTTTTAGAGATTGATCCTGAATTAATTGATGTAAATATCCATCCCACCAAAACAGAGATTAAGTTTGAAGATGAGAAACTTATTTGGAAAGTTCTTAATGCCGCAGTGCGCGAGAGTCTTGGAAAGTTTAATGTGGTTCCATCCATCGATTTTGATACAGAAGGGCAAGTGCACATTCCTATTTCCAATAGAAGCCAGGAGGTGAGAATCCCAGAAGTTAAATTGAATCCCGACTACAATCCTTTTAATAGTGATACGAGCTATACGCGAAGTGTTGACCCTGTGCCTAAGAACTGGGAAGCACTCTACCAAGGTTTTGAGTCAGAGAGTGGAGCTGGTCAAGAAGAGAGAGAGGATGAGAAGCCACAAACAATATTACTTCCTTCTAAAAGCAATTTAATTTCTGAGGAAGAAGAGTCTTCCCCACAAACAGAAATGCCAGAACTTTCTTCTTCTTATTTTCAGATAAAGAACAGATATATTCTTACCCCAGTAAGATCTGGACTAATGGTGATTGAACAGCGCAGAGCACATGAAAGAGTGCTGTATGAACGATTTTTAGCGCAGGTGCAAACTAAGAAATCTATCACTCAGCATCTGTTATTTGCAGAAAAGCTTACTTTTAATGCAGAAGATACAGCCCTTTTGCGTGAGATGAAAGATGATTTGTCACTTTTCGGATTTGATTTGAAGGAGCAAGAGGGTACTTTTGAGGTAAGAGGAATTCCTTCTGAATTTGAGAATGTTAATTCGGTGCTCGTTTTGGAGAATCTACTGCAAGCTTATAAATCAGGAGAGGTGGATCCTCAGCGTGAAGTGCAGGAGCAGTTGGCTGCCATCATGGCGAGAAATGGCTGTATGAAATCGGGTGAGTCTCTTTCAAATGAAGAGATGAACACCCTTGTTTCTAAGTTGTTTACCTGTAAGATGCCTCATTTTTCACCAAGTGGTCATCCTATCATCTCCATCATTGATAATGAAGAGCTGGAAAAAAGATTTAGATAGTTAACAAACTTTTTGGTTTTAATAAAAAATATTTTTTATGCGTGTAGGAAGTTCACCTTTTGGAGGAATGCCACCAGTGGTAAAAAATCTCCTAATTGTCAATGTGCTTTTTTATTTTGCCAGTATTGTTCTGTTTCAATCCATGGGCATTCGAATAGAAGAGTATTTGGGTCTGCATATACCCATGGCAGATAAGTTTGGAGTTTATCAGCTGGTGACATACATGTTTCTGCATGCATACCCAGATCCAGCGCATATCTTTTTTAATATGTTTGCTCTCTTCATGTTTGGGCGTATGCTTGAGTCTGTATGGGGATCTAAACGTTTCTTGTTTTATTATTTGATAACGGGTGTAGGTGCTGCATTGATTCATTTGGTGGCCCAGTACTATGAGATATTGCCGATGTTGAAGGAAATTACTTTCTACATGAATAATTCCAGCCATGAGAATTTACAGAATTTCCTGAATAATTATCATATTATGGCAAGTACTGCTATGAGGCATGATTTTGGTTTATTCGCCGAGTCTTATAACAGTATAGTGAATAGTGATCCCTCAGCTGCTGCAAGTTTAGCCAGACAATATCTGATGAACTATCGTGCAGCCTTTTTAGATGCACATGTGACAGTAGGTGCTTCTGGTGCAGTTTTTGGAATACTGTTGGCATTTGGAATGTTGTTCCCCAATATGCGATTGATGCTTCTTTTTCCGCCCATTCCAATTAAAGCAAAATATTTTGTAATTATGTATGGAGTATTGGAACTCTTTTTAGGTGTAGCCAACTTCTCCATGGACAATGTGGCTCACTTTGCTCACTTGGGCGGGATGTTGTTTGGGTTTTTATTGATAAAGTACTGGCAAAAAAAGGGGTTAAATTATTAACAATAGGTTATGTCTATACCACAAGAGATAAAAGATTCGTTTCGTTATGGCTCGATACTCACAAAGCTTATCTATGTGAATATCGCAGTGTTCCTGCTTTTCAGATTCATTCAACTATTTATGGTGTTGGGTACGGGTGATGGAGGTGCGATTCAATCCTTACTCTATTTCTTTTCCGTTCCATCAGACCCGGTTCAGTTGATAAAGCAGCCATGGAGTGTATTTACCTACATGTTTCTTCACTTTGATTTTTTGCATCTCCTTTTTAATACGCTCTATCTCTATTGGTTTGGGAAATTGTTTTTGCAGTTGATTGACAGCAGATGGATGCTCAGACTTTATTTGATGGGGGGACTGGCAGGTGCATTTCTTTATATTGTAGCATTCAATCTTATTCCTGGGTTTTTCGTCTTTTCAAAATCATCTGTGTTGTTGGGTGCTTCAGCAGCGGTTATGGCCATTCTATTTGCAGTTTCTGCATACAGACCCAACTTTACTGTTCAACTTCTTTTCATAGGAGAGGTAAAACTGAAGTATGTGGCATTGGTGGCTTTTCTTATCGACATTATTAGTATTCCAACTCTTAATAATACGGGAGGGCACTTGGCGCATATTGGGGGAGCACTCATCGGTTTATATTATGGATGGAGCTGGGCTTCTAAAGGGCTTCCAAACATTCCAGAGGAAGAAAAAAAGAAAGCGGGCTTTTCATGGTTTCAGAAAAAATCGAATTTGAAAGTAACACATAAACGTTCACTAACCGATTTGGAATACAATACCATCAAGGTGCAACGTCAGAAAGAGATGGATCGAATCCTTGAAAAAATTAAACATAGTGGCTACGACAGTTTATCTGCAAGTGAAAAGAAGATATTGTTTGATGCAAGCAAAGACCAGAAAATTGAGTGAATTAAGTTTTGAAAATTATTACTTTATTGATTAACTAAGATATCTCATTGAAAAAGCTATTTTCTTCCATACAGTTCATTGTCGTTTTCATCCTTGCACTATTGCTGTTAGGATCGATGGGCACTTCATATATTGAACCCATACATATACATATTTTGGCTTTTTCCGGATTTTTCTTCCCGCTCTTTTGGATAGCTAACGCAATTGCATTTCTTTGGCTGTTACTTAGAAGAAGATGGTTGATATTGATTCCTCTAACAGCAATAATCTTTACCTGGGACAGTTGGGACAGTGTTTTTCAATTTAAAGGAGAAGCTGCCAATGCTGAAACCATTGAAAGGCCTTTAAAAATTCTTTCATACAATACTCGCCTTTTTGATTATTACAAACATTCGGGCAAGGAAGGTGCGCCCGATGTTATTTTTGAGGCATTGTTAAATGAAGACCCTGATGTTATCTGTTTTCAAGAATATTACACCACATTAAGAAATGAAAAATATACGCCCAATGCAATTTTAGCTCGATTTAGAAATTATAAGTATCGATATATTGAGTATTTACGGACGCAAAAAGGAGATACGGGCTATGGATTGGCTATTTTCTCCAAATATCCCATTAGCAATAGCGGGGTCATTCGTTTTGAAAGAAGTAACAACCTTTCTATCTTTTCAGATGTTACCGTTGACAATAAGCAGATACGTATTTTTAACAACCATTTGGAGTCTGTTGGCTTTAAAGATCATGAACTGAGTGTTTTAGACAGCTTGGACTTTAGAATGACTCGTTCTCAAAAAGATGGACTTATCAATATTTCAGATAAGTTAAATAGAGCTTTTTCATTGCGAAGCAAGCAGGCAGAGGCCATTGCACAACATGTTGAAAATTCCCCCTATCCAGTAATTGTGTGTGGGGATTTTAATGATACACCTGTTTCATACACTTACCGAATGATGAAAAGGAATCTAAAAGATGCTTTTAGGCAATCGGGTTTTGGATTTGGCGGAACATACAATGGAAAACTACCTAGTTTTAGGATTGATTATATTTTTCACGCTCCTGAGTTTTCTTCATCAGGGTATAAAAGGTTGGATCTTGATTATTCGGATCATTTTCCGATTATGACCACCATCGATTTAGGCAAGTAGAGATGATATAATTTTTTTAATAGATTCGTATAAAAAATAGCGTTCATGCAACCTTATATTGATTTAATAAAACAAGTACTTAAAGAGGGAACTCTAAAAGAAGATAGAACAGGTACAGGTACCATCAGCGTCTTTGGGCATCAGATGCGGTTTAATTTAGAAGATGGTTTTCCTCTTCTTACAACTAAAAAAGTGCATCTGAAATCTATCATTCATGAGTTGCTGTGGTTTTTAAAGGGGAGCACCAATGTTAAGTATCTGCAAGAAAATGGAGTGCGTATTTGGAACGAGTGGGCAAAAGAAGATGGCGAATTGGGTCCTATTTACGGATACCAATGGCGCTCTTGGCCAGATGCGCATGGTGGCAATATCGACCAGATAAAACAAGTAGTAGATTCTATCCAAACCCATCCCGATTCGCGTAGGCACATTGTGAATGCGTGGAATGTGGGACAAATTGATGAGATGCAGCTGCCTCCTTGCCATATTTTATTTCAGTTTTATGTGGCCAATGGAAAGTTGAGTTGTCAACTTTATCAACGAAGTG
>CAZJDS010000043.1:0-12926 GCA_964544795.1 uncultured Alkaliflexus sp.
GTTAAAAGTAGTGTTCCCCGTAACGCCTTATGATGCCAAAGGGTTGATCAACAGTGCGCTTCAAGGTACAGATCCAGTTATTTTCTTCGAAAGCCAGCGTGTTTATGATGTGGGTGAGGAGTTTCATGAAGGTGGAGTGCCCGAAGGGTATTATGAAATCCCAATGGGAGAACCCGATGTGAAGCGTGAAGGTAAGGATGTAACTATCCTAACTATTGGCGCTACTCTTTACAGAGCTTTAGAGGCAGCTAAAATTTTGGAAGAGAAGTACAACATGTCTGCTGAGGTGATCGACGCAAGATCGTTGGTTCCTTTTAATTATGAAAAGGTAATTGAATCAGTGAAAAAAACGGGGCGGATTATTATTTCAGGTGATGCAACCAATCGTGGTTCATTCCTAAACGATTTTGCTCGTAATATTGGTGAGTTGGCATTCGACTATTTAGATGCGCCGCCTGTAGTGTTGGGATCGCGCAACTGGATCACGCCTGCATATGAGTTGGAAGATAGTTTCTTCCCACAGCCAGATTGGTTCTTGGATGTTATTCATGAAAAAATCGTTCCTCTTCCAGGTCATACCACAAAGAGCAATTTTACTGACGCTGAGCAGATTCGTCGTGCTAAATTAGGCGTATAATTAATGATTAAGCAAAGTGTCACAATAGGAAATTGTCGTGATGCTTTGCTTCTTATAAAGTGTGAGATTTTTAAGAATAGATCTGATCTCAACAACTTTAATGTTTTATCAGCTTACCCCTTTCCTCATTAATCTAATAGTTGATTATATATGAGTTATTATTCAAAATTTCCAGATAAGGAGACACTTCTTAAAAAAGCTGAGACTCTACAAGATTGGATTTCTATAAAGGTGAATGCACACATGCACACACCTTATTCGTTCAGTGCTTTTGAAAACATCCCTCAAGCATTGGATATGGCTGTTGCTGAGGAGGTAAAAGTGGTAGGCATCAATGATTTTTATACCACGGATGGTTATGCAGAATGGGCTCGCGAATGCGAAGCTCGAAAACTGTTCCCTCTTTTCAATATTGAGCTCATCAGTTTAAATCGAGAAGATCAGGTTAATAATATTCGGGTGAACGATCCCAGCAATCCTGGTCGAACCTATTTAAGTGGTAAGGGGCTCAGTTTTCCCGTAGCGTTGAAGGATCCATACTTGCAACAATTGATTGATGTTCGCAACGAATCCAATCATCACGTGGAACAGATGTGCACCATTCTTAATCTTGTATTAGAAGAACATGGTGCAAACTTCAAATTATCTTATCCCAATATTGAGAAGGAGATGACACATGGCAATGTTCGCGAACGCCATTTAGCAAAAGCTTTGCGGTTAAAAATTGAAGAGCACTTTTCTGATGATGAATCAAAAAAAGAGTTTTATAAAAAAATATTTGGGGGTAAAAAGCTGAAATCGAATCTTATTGATTTTGCAGCTGTTGAAAATGAAATTAGAGGTAATCTTCTAAAAGCTGGAGGAGGTGCTTTTATACCCGAAGATCCTACGGCTTTTTTAGATATGGAAGCAGTTAGACAAATTATCTTACAAGCTGGCGGAATTCCCACCTATCCATTTTTAGCTGATGATGCAAAGGGTAATTTTACCGATTTTGAAGAAGATAAAGAAAAAGTCGCTGGTCTATTGAAAGAGCGTGGTATAGCTTCCATTGAGTTTATCACTACCCGAAACAGTGTGAGAGTTTTAGAGGAGTATGCAGATTATTTCTATAACAGTGGTTTTGTGGTCACTTTTGGAAGTGAACACAACACTCCCGCTATGGAACCCATTGAATTATTTGCGCGGGGTAAAACTCCTCTATCACCCAAATTGATGGAGATCAACTTAAAAGGCGCATCTGTTACAGCTGCTCATCAATATCTGGTAGCTAAGGGTGAAAAAGGTTACGTGGACTTGGATGGTAAGCCTGATGTTGATAACCGTGATATGTATGAGAAGTTGGGGAGAGCTTTAATTGAGTTTGCTAACCAATACTAAGTTTTATCAAAGGCTAAATCGTGTTGTTCAGAAGAGCTTCATTTTTTAGTGAGTCTACTTTAGGAAATATAGTTTGATGATAATCATAAAGCATTGTTAAGCCTCTTAAAGTGAATATTGAGACGCTAAACTATTCGGAGAGAATATGATTAGAATATAAAAAATAGAATATGAGTTTAACCAACTTAATTGAAATATCCCGCTTTTACGGAAGTCGTAAAGAGTATGTAATTGCTGGTGGCGGTAATACCTCTTTCAAAAATGAAGATCATTTGTGGGTAAAAGCCAGTGGTTTTCCTTTGGCCACCATTTCTGAGGAGGGATTTGCACAACTTGACCGAAAGAAACTGGCGGTTGTTAAAACCAAAACTTACAGTAGTGATAACTTTGAGCGAGAGCGTCAGGTGAAGGATGATTTGGCTGCTGCCAATCTCACCCCAAATCGTCGCCCCTCAGTGGAGACTTCTATGCACGATGTTATCAATTATAGTTATGTGATCCACCTACATCCCACCGCTGTGAATGGGGTGATGTGTTCCAACGATGTTGAAAAGTATCTTTCTCCTATTTTTGGTGAAGATGCTCTTTACATTCCCTACATCGATCCAGGCTATATTCTTTTCAAGGAGGTTCAGAGAAAAATAGAAGCCTATCGAGAAAAGCATGGAGTTGATCCCAAAGTGATACTGCTTCAAAATCATGGGATATTTGTTTCGTCTGATTCTGTAGATGCGGTGCGGGTTATTTACGACAGAATTTTAACCAGTATCAACGATCATCTGAAAACGAACTTGCCTCAAGAAGAGGTGGATGTGCCAGCAGTTGTAACGGAGGTTGTTCCAGCTATTCGAATGATTGCCAGTACTGAGGAGTTGAAGAGTGTGAAAGTACGAAACAACGCTTTGATAGCTCATTTTTCTGCCAATAGAGCTGCTTTTGAAAAGGTGAGCATTCCATTTACTCCCGACATCATCGTTTACTGTAAATCGAAATATATTTATCTGGACGAAGTCGATAGTGCCGAAGCAACTATCAATCAGTTTAAAGAAGAATATAAAAAATTTGTTGCTGAGAATGATTATCAGCCCAAAGTAGTTTTAGTAAAGGGCTTGGGGTTGTTAGCCATTGGTGATAACAGTGTTCAGACCGACATCATTTTGGATGTGTTTGAGGATATGCTGAAAATCTCATGGCTTTCTGAGTCATTTGGTGGTCAGCATTTTATGACCGATGCGCAGATAGCTTTTATTGATACTTGGGAGGTAGAAAATTACCGTCGAAGTATTGCAGCCGTCGCCTCTAAGGGAAGAGTTGAAAATCGCACTATAATTGTTACTGGTGCTGCACAGGGCTTTGGAGAAGGTATAGCCAGAGAATTGAAGGAGCAAGGTGCCAATATAGTTGTGGCGGATTTGAATAGCGAGAGAGGCGAGGAGACTGTTCGAGGATTGAACGCTATTAAAGGAGGCAATCAATCACTTTTTGTAAAAGTGGATGTAAGTAAAATTGAGGAGATAGAGAATTTGGTTTATGAAACCGTTAAGAATTTTGGCGCAGTGGATGTTTTTATAAGTAATGCGGGGATTTTGCGAGCAGGTGGTTTGGAAGAGATGACACCTGAATCTTTTGATCTGGTGACTAAAATTAATTACAACGCTTATTTTTATTGCACCAAGGTGGTTTCTAAAGTGATGAAGCTGCAAACGCAATATAAAACAGACTACATGGCTGATGTGATTCAGATCAACAGCAAAAGTGGGTTGAGTGGTAGTAGAAGAAACTTTGCTTATGCGGGTGGTAAGTTTGGTGGTATTGGACTCACCCAATCATTCGCATTGGAGTTGGCTCCCGATCGCATAAAAGTGAACAGTGTATGCCCTGGGAATTTTTACGATGGTCCTCTTTGGAGTGATCCTGAAACGGGGCTTTTTGTTCAGTACCTAAACGCAGGGAAAGTTCCTGGTGCAAAAACCATCGAAGATGTTAAACAATTTTATCTAAACCAAACACCTATTCAACGCGGTTGTACTGTGAAAGATGTGGTGAAAGGAGTTATATATTTGATTGATCAGGAGTTTGAAACTGGTCAGGCTCTACCAGTTACTGGTGGTCAAATTATGTTGAAATAAAAACAAAATTATAAACAGATGAAAACAAGAGCAGTAAGAATGTATGGCAAAAATGATCTTCGTTTGGAAGAGTTTGATTTGCCAGCTATTAAGGATAATGAAATATTAGCAAAAGTTGTGAGTGATAGCATTTGTATGTCTTCATACAAATCGGCAACACAGGGAACTGCACATAAACGTGTTCCCAAAGATGTGGCTGAGAACCCCATTATTATGGGGCATGAATTTGCCGGAGAGCTTATTGAAGTGGGATCTAAATGGGCAGATAAATTTAAAGTAGGAGATAAGTTCTCCATCCAACCAGCTATGAATTATGAAGGGGGGCCTGTGGGTATTTTGAGCGCACCTGGATACAGTTATCAATATATTGGTGGAAACGCTACTTATGTTGTCATTCCTAATGAAGTAATGGAGATGGATTGTCTGTTGCCCTATGATGGACCAGGTTTTTATCCCGCTTCATTGGCAGAACCTCTCTCTTGTGTTATTGGGGCTATGCATGCCAATTACCACACCACTCCAGGATCCTATGTTCATGACATGGAGATTGTTGATGGCGGTAAGATGGCTATTTTAGCAGGCGTTGGTCCTATGGGACTTGCGGCTATTAATTACGCTTTGCATCGTGAAGATCGTAAGCCTTCATTGTTGGTGATTACGGATATCGATCAGACCCGTTTAGATCGGGCTGCATCTCTTTACACTGTTGAGTTTGCAAAGTCACGTGGTATTGATTTACGGTATGTCAACACCAAAGAGATGGCCAAACCCAGTGAAGAGTTAAAAGCCATAAGTGAAGGGCATGGATACGATGATGTATTTGTTTTTGCACCTGTTGCGGCTATTATAGAACAAGCTGATTCCATTTTGGCGTTCGATGGCTGCCTGAATTTCTTTGCAGGACCAGACAATCCCAATTTCACTGCGCCATTGAATTTTTACAAAGTCCATTATGAAGCAACTCATATTGTGGGAACCAGCGGAGGTAACACCGACGATATGAAAGAAGCATTGGATATGATGGTTAAAGGCCTTGATCCTGCTGGCTTGGTTACGCATATTGGTGGTTTGGATGCTGTAATTGATACGACTTTGCGTTTGCCAGAAATCCCAGGCGGTAAGAAGCTGATTTACACTCATATTGATTTGCCATTGACAGCACTTACCGAATTTGAAGAGAAAAGCAAAGAAAACCCCGTGTTTGCAGAACTTCATGCTGCATGTCAGAAAAATAAGGGTTTATGGAATATTGAAGCAGAAAAGATTATTCTGGAAAAAGGTCACCTTTTATAATAAATCGAGAGTAAATTCAATAATTAAAACTATTAAAGAGGCGATTCCACTGGGATCGCCTCTTTTTGTATGTTGTTCATGGAATAGTGACCCACGTCAACAATGCTTCAGTTACAACAAATATTTTATGGATCTTCGGAAGAACTTGTTTACCCCTTCATTAAAATAGCAAGAGAATAATTGTTAGCTAAAACCGACTTTTTAGGATTAAGCGAATCTTTGGTTAGGGCGAGAGATGATTTCTCAGCCGAGTTTATTTGACATTACAGTTATTACTGCAATTTGTATCCTAAAACAAGATAATTTGTCTACGATAATGATTTTAGGGCTTGCTTGAAATGCCTTATATTTGACATTTTTAGTAAGTTCCCTTGGACGTTTTATCAATTTGCCTCTAGTAGGTAATTTTAAGTTGAGAAAATATAAATAAATGATAAATATAAAATTCAAATTATGAAAAAACTGAAATGTGGCGGATTATTTAACAATTACTGGTTTATAC
Source organism: uncultured Alkaliflexus sp. (assembly GCA_964544795.1). Taxonomy (GTDB): domain Bacteria; phylum Bacteroidota; class Bacteroidia; order Bacteroidales; family Marinilabiliaceae; genus CAZHHH01. Next base: position 5,942 of record CAZJDS010000043.1, read on the forward strand.
TTGGAGTGCTATTTGCTTTTTTACCAATAGCTGAAACTTACGGACAATCGAATCCTTATTCCGATGCACCCTACGAAATTGCACCCTTAAATGCTCCGTTTGAGATGGCAGATCTTAAACGTCCTGAGTTTCCAGACAATACTTTTAATATTAAAGATTTTGGTGCTAAAGAACGTGCGGTTGACAATGTTAAATGCACCGAAGCTATTCACCGTGCCATCGATGCTGCTGAAAAAGCAGGTGGTGGAAAGGTGTTAATACCTGCAGGCAATTGGCTTACAGGGCCTATTCATCTAAAAAGCAACATCAATCTTCATGTTGAAAAAGGGGCAACACTGTTTTTTAGTGAAGATAAAGAGGATTACCTGCCAGTGGTACTCTACCGCCACGAAGGTGTTGAAGTTTACAATTATTCACCGCTCATTTATGCTTTTGAACTGGAGAATGTTGCCATAACTGGGAAAGGTGTATTAGACGGACAAGCCAAACACTGGTTAGAGTTTGGAAAAGTACAGCCACGCTCAATTGCAACCCAAGTTCCACTTTCACGTCGCAAGAACTTTGGTAAAGGAGCTGGTGTTGAAGGTATGCGTCCAAACTTTATAGTTTTCTGGAAATGTAAAGATATTTTGGTTGAAGACGTTACAGTAAGCAATGGTCCGATGTGGAATGTACACCTTATTTATTCACAGCGCGCCATTGTTCGTGGGATAACGGTTAAAAGTGTTGAATCAAGCAATGGTGATGGTGTAATCATTGACTCTTCGAAAGACGTTCTTGTTGAATACGTTGACTTAAGCACAGGTGATGATGCGGTGGTAATCAAATCTGGCTTTAACGAAGAAGGTCTGAAAATAAATATTCCTACTGAGAACTTGGTTGTACGTAATTATTATGCCCATGGTGTAGTTACAGGTAGCGGTGGTGTTGTTTTTGGAAGCGAAACATCGGGTGGTATTCGCAATGTTTATGTACACGACGCTATTTTTGAGAACTGCGATCGCGGAATTCGTTTTAAAACAGCACGAGGCCGAGGTAATGTAACCGAAAATATTTATGTGCGGGATATCGAATTGAAAAACTTAACCTACGAAGCAATTAATTTCAATACTTTTTATACAGGTGCTGGGGTTGGTCCTTCGCCGCTGGTACGTAACATCGACATTCGAAATATTAAAATTGATGGTGTGCCAAAGGCTATCGTTCTGATTGGTTTACCCGAAAAATGGCTTGAGAATATTCATCTCGAAAATATTGAAGTAAAAAACACTAAAGAAGCTATTCGTATCAATAGGGTAAAAAACCTGACCATGAAGAACATTACTGCAGTTTCTGAAAAACGAGCTATGATTGCAAAAGATGTTTATGAATTCACATTAGAGAATATTAATTTGAAGGATAAAGAGGGGAAAGCACCCATTTTACTTGAAGGTGAATATACAGGCGTGGTTGTAATGACAGATCTTTTGAAAAAGAAAGTAGAACTTGGAAAAGATGTAAATGAAAATGTTATTCTTGAAAAGTTTCCGTCTGCCGACTGGTAGAATATTTCATACAAATAAATTTCCAATTATTTCTATGGATAATCGAATGTTAAAAAATTAATGAGTAAACTGGAGCTGAAAGGTAAATGCCAAAACCCTGCTATTTTAATTTTGTAATTTGATGTAATGTTTCGATGGTCTGAAATTGTAATTTGAAAGAAGTTGATATAGCTTCTTGCTGATTTGTTGTTGACAACATATTGCAAATCTGAATAGAAGAGTAAATAAAACTCTCTTTTTTCAGAAGTTTATGCCATATATAAACAGTAAAAAGCTGTAAGATGCTGAATCAGATTTAGTTATCCTGTGACTATAGTTTTTTTGTAATTTATAGAGAATACAAATAGGGTAAAAATTTTCTTAAAGAGGCGTTTCCATTGGGATCGCCTCTTCTTTTGTCTTTTAAAAAGCAATAATTAGTGTCAAAAAATATAAGAAGAGTGTCATAATGTGCATTGTTCAAATGATTAATTGGGCTTAATTTTGGAATATTAGAATTTCTATCTTCTTTTAAGGAAAATAATACAATTATTAATATCTAATTGAACTAAACTAATTTCTATGCAAGCATTATTCGGAATATTGTTTCACTCACTGGGCGGTATCTCTTCTGGGAGCTGGTATATGCCATATAACCTTGTAAAGAAATGGCGCTGGGAAATTTATTGGATCGTAGGTGGTCTTTTCTCTTGGGCAATTATGCCCTACTTAGCAACTGCGATAACGTCTCCTGGGTGGCAAGATATTTTATCAGCTACAGATTCATCAACGATTCGTCTCACCTATATTCTTGGTGTATTATGGGGCATAGGCGGACTAACTTATGGTTTAGGAATTCGTTATTTAGGAATGTCATTAGGCAATTCGGTATTGCTCGGTATTACATCATTGGTTGGGTCTTTGGGCTTACCTATTCTTCGAAATATGGGCACTCTAGGCGAAATTCTACCAGCAGGAGACTCTTTTACCGATATGCTTTCTACTACTAGTGGACAAATTGTTTTGTTGGGAATATTTGTACTGATGGTGGGAATTATTTTCTGTGGCAAGGCAGGTCTAATGAAAGATAACGAACTTGCCGATACAAAGGAGGGCGTAAACCGTGAGTTTAAACTTAAAACAGGTTTGATAATTGCTGTGATCTCGGGTGTGTTAAGTGCATTTTTTAGCTTTGGAATAGATGCTGGAAAAGAAATGGGAGAAGCCGTGCGAGATATTGCAATTAGCAATAACTTCTCATTTGTAAGCGGTGGTACCTATTTGTTTGAGAACAACATTATCTTTTTGGTTATTCTTTGGGGTGGTTTAACAACCAATTTAATTTGGACAGTTGCGTTGATTATTAAGAATAAAACAGGAGGTGATTTTGTAGACACAAAAGCGCCATTATTAAAGAATTACCTATTTTGTGCATTGGCAGGTACAACCTGGTTCTTACAATTTTTCTTTTATGGAATGGGAGAGACAAAGATTGGCAATGGTGCCAGTTCATGGATTTTGCATATGTCCACAATTATTCTAACGGCTAACTTCTGGGGATTCTATCGTAAAGAATGGGCAGGCGTTTCAAAAAAGACCAAAACCACCATTTTACTCGGTATTGGTTTGATTCTGTTATCAATAATAATTATGGGTATTGCTAAGACAGATTTTGTCAACTAAAAAATCACTATAGGGATTGATTGACTTTTGAAGAGCATTGAGGAAAGGTTGTAAAAATGAAAAATTGCCACAACCCGATATGATCATCACATCTGGAATAGGAACTGTTTTTCCCTCTGTGGTGATTGTTGGTAATAGTTAACTCATTGTAAAGAGTCAGAATAAATACGGGTTTTAATAAAATTAAAGTTTTAAGATTATGAAGAATAAAGAATTAATAACAAATGCCTACGAATTGGCTAAAATACAATATGGTGATTTAGGTGTGGATACCGACGCAGTTCTTGAACAGATGAAAGAAGTGAAAATCAGCTTGCATTGCTGGCAAACTGATGATGTTGGCGGTTTTGAAACAGCTGATTCAAAATTAGGGGGTGGTGGTATTCAAGTAACGGGAAATCATCCTGGGAAGGCTAAGAATATTGAGCAAATGCGTGCTGACCTTACTAAAGTTATGTCTCTGCTTCCAGGAAAGCACCGGTTAAACCTTCATGCTATTTATGGAGAATTTAACGATGGTTTTGTAGATCGTGATCAAATTGAGATAAAACACTTCCAAGGGTGGATAGACTGGGCAAAAGAGCATGGAGTAGGACTTGATTTTAATCCTACATGTTTTTCTCACCCTCTGGCTGATGGAGGCTATACTCTCTCAAGCAAGGATGAGAAGATCCGAAAATTTTGGGTAGAGCATTTAAAAAGGACACGCGCCATTGCTGCTGAAATGGGTAAGCAATTGGGTTCTCCTTGCGTGAACAATGTTTGGATTCCTGATAGTTCTAAAGATACCCCCATTGACCGTAATGGACATAGAACTCTTTTGAAAAAATCGCTTGATGAGGCTTTTGCAATTAAATATCCGAAAGAGCATCTGTTGGACGCTGTTGAAAGTAAATTGTTTGGAATTGGAGGAGAGTCGATGACTGTTGGATCACACGACTTTTACCTTGGGTATGCTATCAAAAATGATATACTAATCAGTTTAGATAATGGACACTTTCACCCAACAGAGCAGGTGGGAGATAAAATCTCAGCTTGTCTTCAGTTTGTGGATAATGTATTGTTGCATCTGACACGACCTGTGCGTTGGGACTCTGATCATGTGGTGACTCTAAATGAAGAGATACAGTTAATTGCTTCTGAAGTAGTGCGCAATAACTTCCTTAGTCGTGTAAAAATTGGTTTAGATTTTTTCGATGGATCTATTAATAGAGTTGGAGCTTACGTGGTAGGAACTCGTGCTTCACTACAAGCATTTATGATTGCCATGCTTGAGCCTACTAAAAAGCTTCTTGAAATGGAGGAGAAAGGTCAGAATTTTGAGCGTTTGGCTTATCTTGAACTGCTTAAAACTCGTTCTTTTGGTGCTGTTTGGGACTATTATTGTTTGGTAAACAACGTTCTTGTGGGCGAGGATTATATTGCCGACGTACAAAAATATGAGCAAGAAGTATTGCTGAAACGATAAGTTGTAGTTTTAATAAACCTCCTACATTATGCTTATGTAATGTAGGAGGTTTGTTGTTAAATAATGGTTGATTTTTAATGGAAAAGGTAATTGCAGTTTTTGATATTGGGAAAACCAACAAAAAGATTTTGCTTTTTAATAGTGAAATGAAGTTGGTAAAGCAGTCCGAACAGACTTTTCCTACGGTTAATGATGAGGATGGTTTTGAATGTGACGATATTGAAAAAATTGAGAATTGGATTCAAACATCACTGGAAAAAGTTAAAAATGACGGTTTTAAGTTGGTAGGAGTGAATTTCTCTACTTATGGAGCATCTCTTGTTTGGTTGGATAAAGAGGGCAAGCGACTTACACCCGTCTATAATTATCTTAAACCAACGGATGATCAATATCAGAATTTCCTGTTTGATAATTATGGTGGAGAAACAGAATTTTGCCGATCTACTGCAAGTCCGGCTCTTGGGGTGATGCTTAATTCGGGAATTCAAATAAGTTGGATAAAGGATAAACATCCCAACGTGTTTTCTAATGCTAAATATATACTCCATTTTCCACAATATCTGTCTTCACTCTTAACGCATCAATATGTTTCTGAATTAACTTCCATTGGCTGTCACACCTTTTTATGGGATTTTGACAAGATGAAATATCATCAATGGCTTTCTGATGAAGGAGTCAAATTGCCTGAACCAATCGGCAATGATTCTGTTTTTGCAGTGAATATTGGTGGGGAGTCGGTAAAGTGTGGTGTGGGAATTCACGATAGCTCTGCTTCTTTGGTGCCTTATCTTAAAGAAGAGAATGAACCTTTTCTGCTAATAAGTACAGGTACGTGGTGTATCAATATGAATCCATTCAATCACTCTCCTTTAACTGTGGATGAGTTACGTCAGGACTCTCTCTGTTATCTGAATGTGAATCAGCAACCTGTAAAATCTTCTCGTTTATTCATGGGGCATATTCATGATGTGAATGTGCTGAACATGTCCAAATGGTTTGGTATTTCAGAAAAGAGGTACAAATCCGTATCTTTAGATCAAGATTTATTGCAAAAGATGATGGATAATAAAACCCATTTCCCTTCATTCTTCATGGATGGAATGCCTGAAGATTATCTGGATGAGGAGATAGATCTTTCTTCTTTCCCTGATTTTCAAACAGCTTATCATCAGCTGATGTTTGATTTAACGCAATTGGCTGTTAAATCAATTCAATTGGTATTAGGCCCTGAAGGATTGGTGAAAAAGATATTTATTTCTGGGGGATTTGCACGCAATACAATTTTTGTTCAACTGATGAAGGTGCTTTTGCCCAACAATACGATAATGACTTCAGAAGTAGATAACTCCAGTGCCCTTGGTGCTGCTTTAGTTATTGCTGAAGAGGTTTTCCCAGGAGTCAAGCCTCAAATTAATTTAGGACTGAATAGTTAATCCTTACGAATAAATATTAAAAAGGGCGCGCAACAAACACCTATTATTGAGCTGTTAAACTTTTTTATAAAATAGTGATGTTGCGAAATTGCTGGAGGTAAAAGTCAGGACATCTTTCTTTATTAAAAGTCTAAATATTTAATATGAAACGAGCCATGAGAATAGCTTCTCACAAAGGAGAATCGAAGATCAGCGTAGCTAATGATTATTGCGGCGAGTTCCATGTGGCAACTAATAATCAAATTATAAACACATGAAACGAGCCATGAGAGAGCTTCTCACAAAGGAGGATGATTATTCTGGCGAGTTCCATATGGCAACTGAAAAACAAATTATAATCATATGAAAAATCTTGATGTTGAATTGATGCATCCACGTGATCAGATTGTTATGATCATCGATAGAATCTATAGACGAGGAATGACTACCACATCAGGAGGCAACATCTCCATTATTGATGAGAGTGGGGATATATGGATAACTCCATCTGGTGTGGACAAAGGGAATCTTCGTGCTCAAGATATTATGTGCATTAAAAAAGAGGGGGAAATCATAGGTGTCCATAAACCCTCATCAGAGTACCCATTTCATAAAGCTATTTACGAGATTCGTCCTGATCTTAAGGCTGTTATACATGCACATCCACCTGCATTGGTCTCTTTCAGTATAGCCCGCACCATCCCAGATACCAATGTGATTCCACAAGCTAAATATGTTTGCGGTCCCATAGGATATGCGCCTTATGCTTTGCCTGGTAGTGAAGAGCTGGGAGAGGTTATTGCTAAAGAGTTTGCCAAAGGTTTTAAAGCAGTTATCATGGAAAATCATGGTACTGTTTTGGGCGGCAGTGATTTGAGTGATGCTTTTCAACGTTTTGA
>CAZJDS010000044.1:0-12922 GCA_964544795.1 uncultured Alkaliflexus sp.
GAACTCGCCGTGATAATCATCCCCTTTTGTGAGAAACATTCTCATGCTCGTTTCAAGTGATTATAATTTGTTTTTTATATTTTAATTCGGATGAATATACCCAAAAATTCAATTAATATTCAAACCGATTATTGTACAAGAAATCACGAGTGATAGCAATCTCTTCATACTTTGGGGTATCTTCTACAAATCTTGGAACCAAATCTCTCAATTTTTTGTATGCTTTGGCAGTTGCTTCCGACAACTTATCTTCAATATTCAAATAATCAATCGCCTGTGTTAAAGCAATCATCTGAATGGCTTGCACCTCATAAGCATTTTCGATCACTTTTTTTGTAGCCAAAGCAGAATTGGTTCCCATGCTCACAATGTCTTGATTGTCGTTATTGGTAGTTATGCTATGCACGTACATTGAGTTGGAAAGCATCTGGTTTTCGGCAACCGTTGAAGTGGCAGTAAATTGTACTCCTTGCATTCCCAAGTTTAGACCCAATACCCCAAAATTCACAAAAGGTGGCAGCAATCTATTGAGATTTGGATTAAACAGAAAAGCCAATTGACGCTCAGAGAGCATGGACATTTTTGTCACCGCTAGTTTCAACTTGTCCATTTCCAAAGAGATGTAATCGCCATGAAAATTCCCTCCGTGAAATACATTCTTGTTTTTATGATCAATAATGGGATTGTCGCTCACAGAGTTCACCTCATTGACTACGACTTCTATGGCATTCTCAATAGTATCTTGAATGGGACCCAATATTTGGGTGACACATCTAAGTGAATAATACTCCTGCACTTTTCGATCAAATTCGACCACCTCTTTACCACCAGTCTCATTATAGAAGTGATCTTCACGTCGCGAAATTAACTGACTCGTGCTTAAAATCTGCATCATTTCATTGGCAATTGTCATTTGTCCTTTGTGCTTTTTCACTTCATTCAGCTCTTTGGAAAAGTAATCACTAAATGCTGAAACAATCTCATTCATCATAGCAGATGCACACAAAGACCAACCCAATAGCTGCTTCGATTTGATCACATTAACCACTCCTATCCCAGTCATCACAGAAGTTCCATTAATCAACGACAAACCTTCACGAAGTTTTACTTTTATGGATTCCAGACCTACTTCTTTAAAAACTTCCATCGTTTTTCGGACTTCTCCCTTATAGGAAACTTGGCCTTCACCAATCATTGTGAGTGCTATATGTGCAAGCTGAACCAAATCGCCACTTGCTCCAACACCGCCATGTTTAGGAATAAAAGGAAAAACACCTTTGTTCACCATGTCTCTCAACAGAAAGATAGTGGAAGGATGAATTCCCGAAAAACCTTTAGAAATAGCACAAAGACGAACCAACATGGCTGCTTTCACGCTAACATCGTCCAATTTTTTGCCTGCACCCGCAGCATGGCTACGAATCAAGTTGTACTGCATATTTACCTGTTCTCCATCCTGCACTTTATACTGTGCCATAGGTCCCAAGCCTGTATTAACACCATAAATAATTTTGTCTTTGGCAAAATTGACCAAAAAATTATACGAATCTTCTACATGGGTAAGACTCTCTTTACTTATCTCTACATCTTTATTTTGTAAAATGATGGCCTCAAGGTCTTCAATTGTTAAATCGGTAAACGAATCTATTTCTTTCATTGGTTAATGGTTATCACATCTATTATAAAATCTTATGGAACAAGCCAGCAGACAAGAGCTATCGATAGATAAAAATATTTGAACTGGCAGTTTAAATCAACATTTTAAAATAATCCTTGAACTAACCCGAGGAGTTATATTTAGCATCATCACTTTTTGAAAGCAAAATAAAACTATGCTGTTTGCCTTTATAGTGATTATAAATCAACAAATTGGTCAATTCTCTTTCCCCTTTTCTCAACACTACTTGTTCTGAATAGTGCACACCAGAAAGCAAATCCACCGCCATCTTTAATGCAAACGCGGAAGAAGTGGGGTATTCGCCCACCAAGTTTTTATAAGTAAAAATGATCTGATTCTGAAAACAACTTTCGATCAAATTCTCATACCAATAATCGGTACGATTATCGCCATTCATTCCTACAATGACACCATCTATATCATCAAAGGTAAGATTGTGTTTGGATAAAACCTCACGGCATAAAACTTCTATCTCATGGGTTGTAGGTTGTGAAATGGTTTCCACTGATAAAATCTTGATGGCGTTCTCTTTTATTGGCGTTCCTGAAAGTATAAACATAGCTGCACCTTCTCCTGCAACGGTGCCAACGGTATTGGAGCCAATCAAATCATCAGAACTAATTGTCTCTTTTTTGAAATTTCCAGCAGTGGTGTCAATATTAAAATTATATTCTGATATTTCTTCCACATTTCCCACCAATACATTTATACTGGGCTTTTCCTCCAACAGCATTTCGGCATCCAACAAGCTGTTTTCAAAAGAAAGCCCCCCATTCACATGGGTGCTATTATAGTTTTTATTTCCTGTAATTAAAGCTAACTGACCAGCCACAGCATTGGGCGTACTCTGAATAAAATTGGTGGGGGTTAATGTCCCTTCGTCGTAATCTACGATCTGATTTAAGAAACTAATGCATCCTTCCAATCCACCTTCAGACGTGCCAATAATAATTCCTTCTACATTTTTATGTTTTTGCAATAAAGGAATTCCACAACCGATGCCCATTCGCAGAGATTTTCCCATTCGGCGCAGCTGAGAGGGGGTAATCACACCTTCGTAGTTGGGCTCATCAGCTACCAGCTTATTTCCTTGAAAAGTTCGATGCTTCTGCAAGTATTCGTTGGCTGAATAGGTCTTCTGAGGCGATATAGTCAACAGATCTATAATAAACATTTTATACTTTTTCAAAAATTAGTGAAGTGCAGTTGCCACTAAAACCATAGGAGTTAGACATAGCAAAACGTACAGGAGTTTTAATCTTTTCAACAACGGGAGAAAAGGAATGCGTCTCTATAGTCGTTGTGAAATTTAAATGCGCATAAACCTCATCATTTATCAAACTAAATATAGAAAAGATTGCTTCCACAGCACCTGCTGCGCCCAACGTATGCCCTACATAAGATTTTGTTGAATTGAATGGTGGCACCGTTTCAAAAACAGACTGAAAAGCATTAAGTTCTACAGCATCATTGTTTTGCGTACCCGTTCCATGCGCATTGATATAATCAATTTCTTTAGGCTGAAGAGCGGCTACTTGAAGCGCTTCGCGAATAACTTTCACAATACCATCTCCCTCTTCAGACAATGAAGAAGTATGAAATGCATCGTTGGTATTGCCATAACCCACCACTTTGGCGTACTGCTTTTTTCCTCGAGCCATCTCTTCACTTTCAAGAACCAAGTAAGCTCCTGCCTCTCCTAAATTGAGCCCCTTACGATTGGCGTCAAATGGAGCACACTTTTCGGTGGATAAAATTTGTAATGAGTTAAAACCATTTACTGTATATTTAGAAAGGCTATCCACTCCCCCCACAATCACTCGCTGTGCACGACCACTTTTAATTAGTCGTGCACCATTCATAATTGCATTGGCCGACGATGAACAGGCTGTATTAATCACGTCTACCCAACCCTTAATTTTATACTTCTCAACAATTTTTGCAGTATGTGCATGTGCGCTGTAGGACTCCAAAAATTCGTTGGTACGGGACTTGAGATTTGAATCGTCGTAAAGCTGATTAGTTAAACACATCCCGCCCACTGTGCTGGCTGAGATAAAGGCAGTTTTGGTAGATGAAATCTCCTCTTCACTTAAATTAGCATCTTTCACCGCTTCCGAAAATGCTTTGAAAGCCAACAAATCCGTTCGGGTAATTCCTTTGGCTTCTTCCAGACCCACCATAGAAGTAATTTGCTCATTGGAATAATTTACTTCACCAAAATAAAAGTTAGAAGCATATTTCGATTGGAATATTTCGGCTTTCTTTAGTCCAGAAATCCCTTTCTTCAAAGAGTTCAAGTTCTCCTCTTTGTTAGATCCTATGGGAGTAATACAACCTATGCCAGTGATATAAACTTTCAAGGCTTTAAAATTAGTTATGCAAACAGATAAGACTCAACTTTCTGAATCTATAGCGACTACTTCTTATTTTCAATAATATAATCAGCCATAGACTCTATGGTTGACAATACTTTACGTCCATCGGCAGGATTGGTTATTTTTATTCCGTACTCACGTTCCAACATCACTATCATCTCCAATGAGTCGATGGAGTCCAACTCTAAACCATCACCAAATAAGAGCATGTCGTCGGCAATATCTTCTGGTTGGTGATCAAGGATATTCAGATATTTCACAACAATGTTCTTACTCTTTCTTATGAAGATGAAGAAAGTCAAGAACAAGAAGAGAAGGGATACACTCGCAGAGAGTTTTCATACTCTAGCTTCCGCCGCTCCTTCTCAATTCCGCGTAACGAAGTGGATGACTCTAAAATTGATGCTTCGTACAAAGACGGAGTATTAATGGTAAAACTTCACAAACGTGAAGAAGTTAAACCAAAACCAGCAAGAATGATTTCTATCAAGTAAAAGAAACTGAAAAATTAAAAACAGCCAGGTTACAATAGTCTGGCTGTTTTGCTTTTATAAAAAAAACTTACTATAAATAATTAGGACAAACTAAAAACTACGCTATTTAATCTACTCAGACGTTTCATATTCAAAAACATTCATCACAGAAGAAACTTTGATATCTTCAATAGAGTCTTCCTTTATAGCAACATCGAAAGATGCTTTGCTTTTCATTTTTACAGCATCTAATTTTTTCTCAAAATCTTTAAATTTAAAAAAGGCAATCACATCAATTAATTGAACAGCGCGAACATTGAGCTCTTCTGCACTTGAGGCCATCTCTTCACTAACAGCCGCATTTTGTTGCGTAACCTGATTTAAGTGCTGAATGGCGCTATTAATTTGATCAGCACCAACTCTTTGTTCCATACTGGAAACTGTAATCTCCTCGACCAATTTCGCTGTTTTTTCAATCTCTGGAAAAAGAGTTGCCATTAATGATACCGAATGTTCTGTAAAAGCAAGACTTTTAGAAGCCAGACCAATTATATCATCAGCTGCCAACTTACTCATCTCGGCTAACTTTCGAACTTCGTGTGCAACAACAGAGAACCCCCTACCATGCTCAGCTGCTCTGGCAGCTTCAACCGATGCGTTGAGGGCTAAAATATTTGTTTGAAAAGCGATGTCGTTAACCACTTTAATTTTCTCATTGATGGTACGAATTGACTCAAGGCTATTGACAGCAGCAGCGCTCATTTCATTGATTCCACTTTGCACTTGTTGAGATATTGATTGCGTTTGTCGAGCGTTTTCAGCATTTTGATGTATGTTGGCTACCATCTCCTGAATTGCACTACTAGCTTCTTCAGCATTAGCAGCTTGCTCATTAGAGCCTTCAGATACTTGGTGAGATATTGAATTGAGTGCTTGTCCAGAATTGGATAACTGATCTGATTTTAAGTGTAGTTCTGTAATAATATTAGTGAGATTTTCTTTAAGCTTATTGATAGACATATAAAGAATGCCAAGATCGTGGCGATCATGCATCTTAGTTTTATCTACAACAATAGTCAAATCACCGCCAGCCAAACGATTTAGGTTCTGAATTGCCTCAAACAATGGACGTACAACCGATATTGAAGCATAATAAAAACACAAAACACTAACAAGAATATTAACCAGCGTAATCATCAAACTCACCAAAGTATTGGTTTCAAAGAACTTATACTTTAGACCAGTCATAAACATAAGAAAAAGAAGATTAATCAACCAAATCACACCTATTCTAACGAATATTGATTTCTTAAAAAATCGATTTATGAGCAAAACAGCAGCAATACATGCTAAGGAAATGCTCATTAAATTACTAACAAAAAAATTCATAATTATTGGGTTTAGTGTTTATAAAATTTCATATCACTTAATCGTAATTAAATAGTTTACAACATGTATAAAACATAGTTTCTACAATTTTTAACTACAATCACGAATCTTATGATAATTATAAAGCGGTTTGACATAAAGTTAACTATTTATTATAATACCTAACAAAATATTATTGACCAACAGTTCATTTAAATTGATAAAAGACAAAACCAGCAAGAAATATTTCTATCAAGTAAAAGAATGCTGAATTATAAAGAACAGCCAGGCTATCTTAGTCTGGCTGTTCTTCTATTGAGATAAGAGGATCAGTTATGAATCTGTTAAAAAATAAAGTGTTTTTATATAATGAGAAGAAAACAAAAAGGAGCATCTATTCTTTAATGGCAATTGCCGTAGCAAAACTATGAGTAGCAAAAATTCCATACCCACCTTTTATATTTGTAAATACGGGATAAGGCTGTGGATAAAATGGGTCTTCCTTACTCGTCTCATAGTTCACTTGGCTAGTTAAAAACTTTGCTAAGTCAGAAGAGATAACGTGCAACTCTATTTGAATAGAATCTAATTCATCGTAACTATTTAAGTGATATTCGACAACATTCGCTCCTTTCTGGATATGTTTTAAAATACTATAAGGGTTAAATTTTTCAATTTCATGAAAAAATTCAATTTCTCCGTTAATATAATTATATACTTTTAAATGAAAAGACTCTTCTTGGGTGTAATTGTTCTTAAAATAGACATTGATCATCTCTCTTGATTTAGCTGCAAATCTCACAGAATCAATCTTAGGAGTAGGAAGTACAGTCTGTCTACTTGAATAAATCTCACCAAAATCATCAGATACCACACGAATGTAATACGTTTGGTCATTTTCTATATATGCTACAGAATCACTTTCAAACAAATAGCAGCTTACTTGTTCTAATTGAATATATTCAGTATCGTTTTTGTGCAAAAAAACATGCACATTCGTGATGGCATCATCCGCGTTAACTTCACTCGGACTTGTTGCTTTTTTAACAACAACTTGCACTCCATATTGTGGGGATATATAACCGTGCGTAACTAATAAAGGAACATCATACTTTTTATAATAATCAAGCTCTCGTTGTGTAAAAGGCAAAATATTGCACAATATAGAGATAAGGGTAGTTTTACCTGCACCATTGGGGCCGATAACACCAAAAATTTCGCCTTCATAAACTGAAAAAGAAACCCCCTTCAAACTATACGCTAAAGCTGAAGGATATTTTTTTTGCAGCTGCTCAATATTTATCAACACTTTACTCATTTCCTGCTGCTTAACTTCAGTTTTGAAAGACCTTTAAAAGCCTCTCTCTCAATCTCAGAGATTTCCATAAGATGATCTGATATCTCTTTAAAATGATGTTGCTCAGTAGCTCTTCCTTTAAAGACGCCCGCCATTTTCACTGCAGATTGTCGCCACAGATCTCCTGCTTTGGTAAAATCATCCGAAGCTTTTAATAATACGTTACTTTCAAATATCTCCGCTGATTGCTGCAAAAATGCTGCATATAAAAACCGAAAGCCTCCTCCTCCAGTACCAATCTCTTCTTGCATTCGTACCAAATGGCCCAAATATCTCCCCGCCTTTCTAATCCCCAACTCATCACGCCATTTGAGAATTTTTTTACTTGTATATTGGATGCCACTCACTCCAGCAATAGGGCCTGGAATATGAAGCATATCCCGAACGTTTCTTTTAATTCCTTTTAGGATGGCTCTTTTTAACAACTCCTGATCTATCTCATGCTTCTTTTCACTGTTGATATAGTACAGATGTCCTTTGGGTGCATAAAGTCCTTTGGCATAGCGCGCTTTTAGCATCTCATCTTCACTAAGCTGAGTGGGGGTTTCCATAACGGTATCACTCACCAAATAATGTTCATTATTTTTTCCATACACCACAATATTGTGTGCGTTGAAATGAAAACGATATTCTACGGGAAGGTAAGAAAGATTAAAAACTCCCACTTGGCACCCTACGTTGATGTTTTGTTTTAGTAGATCGTCTAAATATTGCTGTCCTTTCTCCACGTTTCTGAATCGTTTGGAGATATAATTGATCTCTAAAAGATTGCATGTGCGTTTAAAAATTCTACCAGGCATAGTTCTGAAAGCGATGGCAGGTGCATTATTAAGTTTTAGGAAAGGAATATGTACATAAAAAAGACCTGATCCAATGCCAAAAGCCAGGGGTTCATCCACCATATTTATTCCTTGGTCACGAAGTAATTTAACTACAACCCCATTTTCACAATGAGCGGACTGTATATGTTCAAAATTATTTAGCCTCATACTTCAAACTCCTTAAGCTCTTTTAAAGTCATGCTAAAAACGTCTGCATACTTCAACAATATTTTGTCACTTAACTTTTCATACACTTCAGGCTTAAAATGCCTTCGTAATCTAAATCGCCAAAAACCTGTATAACTACTCAAGATCGAAATATCCATTAGGTTTTTAACCATCAAAAAATAAAGAGGACTTTTTTTGCCTTGACGAACCAGATTTATGGCCTCTTCCATCTGCTGATGCACATCTTCCCATGCATTCTCAAGAGCAGAGGCTTTTATCTCCCAGCCAGAACTCAATCCAGTCGTGAACTTTCCCTCCTCATTTTTCACATAATGAAGCTCTCGGGTATAACCTTGGAGGGCGCTTCTGTCTTGTGGTAGTTCTTTCTTTTTCAAGTGGGATTTTTTACACTATTATCAAAAAATATGATCTGCTCTATTTGTTTAAACTTTTGATCTTTTGCTTTTCAAGGTTAGCATACAGTCAAGAGACTAAAAGCGTATGAGAAACGTGCGCTTTCAGGAACAGCCAGTAATATTTTATCGTCTTTTTTCAGTTTTCCAGATGAAAAGAGTTCTTCCATCATAATGTAGATCGAACCTGCGCCCGTATTGCCACAGCTCTTCAAATTCACAAACCATTTTTCATACGGAATGGCGATGTTGTTCTTCTCCAACACATCATATATTTTACGCTGAAAGAAATAACTGGACATATGTGGAAGAAAATAATCAACCTCTGAAACATCCACAGACTTTTGCTGCAAGAGATTACTTAAAAAGTCAAATCCTTTGATGACGATGTTTTCGCTCAACATCTTAACATCCTGTTTGATGCTTAAAACTGATTTCTGCATCACCTCTTCCAAAGACATATCCTGATATCCAATCAAATTGTTATCTTCATCTTTCTCAGCCCCCATATACATGCAAGTGGGCAAAGCATTGGCAAAAGAACAGATTTCAATCCATTCTACTTTAAAGGACAACCCGCTATCACTTTTTTTGTTCTCCAACAGAAAAGCACCTGCGCCATCAGAGAGCATCCAGCGTAAAAAATCCTTTTCGAAAGCTACATAAGGATTTTCTTCCATGCGCGACAGATGCTTCATCTCTTCTTCAAAGTTTATAGCACGCATCTGCTGCGACATTCGCTCGGATCCTGCACAAACTGCTTTTGTTTTATCGTCGGCTTTAATGGCCAAATAGGCATGTTTGAAAGATTGCATTCCAGAACAACAGGCTCCAGAGTTAGAGATCACTTCCATAGATGATGATCTTGGCAACAGACCGTGAACCATCACAGCGTGTGAAGGGAGCAGCATATCGGGAGAAGTAGTTCCGCAAGCCAATAGTTCTACCTCTTTTAATTGGTCAGGAGTTTCAAACAATCCTTCAACCGCTTTCGCAACCATTTCGGCATTAGAATGTGTGGCCTTCCCTTTCTTATCCATGGCATAATAGCGCTGTTCGATTCCATTACTCCTCAAAACTACCCGTCTGGATTTTGATTTTTTCTCATTAATGAAACCCAAATATTCCTCCATTTCATCATTAGATATGGGATCATTGGGCAAAAAAGCTGATATTTTAGTAATGTAAACGTCGGCCATAACAATATTTGAAAACAGGACGGGAAATAGAGCCTGTAAGATTATAAAAAATGTTTTAATTACAAGGATTTGAAATCATTCATCATAATCCTCTTCTTCTCTTTTCTCACCATAGGAAACAGAAAAGGCAAAAATAAGATATTATAAATTAATAGAACTACTGGGGCAACTAAAAAAAGTGCTATGAATAGATAGATCGTAAAAGCCGAAATCCAAATACCTCTTGCAACTGTGCCTTTGGGTCTTTTACCAATAATTCTTGCCCACACTTTGAAGATCTTTTTTGCTCGTTTTTCAATGAAAAGAATATTGGTAGGCACTTTTATTGCCCCAGCATCCATAAGTGATTTTTGCAACTCAGGGAGATTGTTGGATTGCAGATGAGCTTCGATTATCTCGCCCCACACGCCCATGCCGTCAATTTCTTTTTGCTGAACACCTGGAGGTGGAAAAATGCCCCACATTCTATCTTTTCGTGTAGTCAACATCCAGTAAAGGATAGTGGCTGCACTCACATAATTATTGTTGGTATCACATACAGGAATATTGCCAACCATAACGCCTCCCGCGTCAGCAATATATTTATTGATACTTAGTTGAGAATTCATCCACATATTTCGGGCACCAATAACTGATATAACGGGTTTCCCTTTAACAGTATTCTTAAACAGATCTGATTGCAAGAGCGATGAGATGGGTAAAGATGGGGAGAGAAACCACGGCTGATAACCTAAAATAATTAAGTCGTAATCTCCGATAGGAACTGGAACTATCTCAATATCAATAGACTTTTCCAAAACGGTTTCGGGCATTGCGTCAAAAAAAATATGAGACGACGTCCATGGAAAAGGAAAAGGCGCTTTAGGAACAACTCGAACATATTCTATAGTATTGCTTGAAAGAGGCTTTACTAATTTTCTTATAATTTCGTCCAGCTGACAGATTGTGAATAGGAAAAAACTAATATTTGCATAAAAAAAGGCTAAGGAGTTATAGAATTAATCAAAAGTTAAAGATGACGAATTTTTAGAATAATCAAAAATTGCCTCTTGCACTTCTTTTTCCAACTGGTTAACACCTTTAATCACCATCTCCGCATCTTCAACCTTATTACTATAATAGCGCAAAATAGCGGGCACTTTCTCTTGGATAATAAGACGAACAAATCTAAATTCAACATTATCTGGTTGCTCTTCAATCGTCTTCTCAACTATCTCACGCCCTTTCTTAAAAAGAGCAATCTTTTGTCCCAGATTATTTAAGAAACCTGCCTTCTTAACATACAACGCTCCTTTAAACAGAATAACTTCTGACGAAGGGTTCTCTATAGCTTCATAAATATTCAACAAAGCCTCTGTACTATCAATAGACTCCTCTTTAAAAACCTCATAAAAATACTTTTTATCGATGGATACAGCATTTAGAGAAAAAAAAGTTAGAAATATTAATAAAACGATAGTCTTCATACTTGGTATTATTTGTAAAACACAGATGTTCCTTCTAATCTAATAGATACTACCACTATACAAGAAAATTAACTAAGCAAAGTAAATAAAAATAACTATAGAAAAGTGAATAAAAAGCAAATGGTTTGTATATTAACATAACAATCATCAGCTCAAAGCTTTTGAAGTTGAATCTAAAATTAGAAACCTGATCGAATTTAGCAGAAAAAAAGTTATGTAAATAACTTGATTTGCAGGAACAAAGAAATGAAAAGAGAAAACATAATTCATTCTCCGAAAGCATTTATACATTCGTTCAATTAAGAGAAAATGTTAATTTTTATCTGCTCTTTTAAAAATGGGTCATTACATTAACACTTTCTTGAAAGAGGGTTGTTTTTCATAAAACAAGTCATGAGCAATAAGATAGGAATTAATAAAATGCATATTGAGTAAAAATGCAATTCTCTTTCAAAGATCCACTTTTCACAAATAGCCAAATAATAATACCGTAAAGCGCAATTTTCCGTACAACAGAAAACGACAAAACGTAAAAAGGATCTAATTGTTTTCGATAAAAAATAAAAAAACCACACACAAACAAACAAAACAGATGGATCCTGTGTTTCAAAAGTACACACATGTAAAATCATCAATGCAGATAAAACCTATCTGAACTATATAAATTAGAAAATATAGGATTACATACAAGAATGACTCAGCGTACACTTTAAATGTTTTAATCACCACTTAACTGAAATCATTATGAAAGCAGTATGGAATAATGAGATAATAGCAGAGAGCGATAAAACCTTAGTCATTGAAAACAACCACTATTTCCCTCCTGAAGCAATCCAATCAATTTTTCTAACCCCCTCTAAAACTACATCTAACTGTCCGTGGAAAGGAGAAGCTCATTATTACAATCTACAAGCAAATGGCAAAGAAATTAAAGATGCAGCTTGGTATTATCCTACACCGAAAAAGGGAGCGCTACTAATAAAAAACTATGTCGCTTTTGGTAAAGATGTAAAAGTGGAACCAACACAAAGTTTTGAAGGTGAAAAGAACAGATTGTTAAGCACTTATTTATCCACTCGCTTTGAAAGTGAAAAGTTATGTATTCCTCTAAAAACAGAAGATTATGTAGTTCAACCTGTGGGAGATGTGAGTCCCCCCAAATGGCATTTAGGTCATACCACATGGTTTTTTGAAACCATGGTATTGCTTCCTTATCGTAAAAGCTATCAAGTGTTTGACTCTCAATACAACTTTGTCTTCAACAGCTATTATGAAAGCTTGGGTGCTCGTGTTATTCGCACCGATAGAGGCAACCTCAGCCGGCCAACAGTTGATCAAGTTTATGCTTACAGGCAATATGTAGATGCCGCGATGAAGAAATTCATTCTGGAAGAACATCCATCGAAAAAAGTTGAATCCATCATATTTTTAGGATGCCAACATGAACAACAACATCAAGAGTTGCTGTTGACTGATATAAAGTACATTCTTGGTCACAACCCTCTTTTTCCATCCTATGATGATAAGAAAATAGAAAAGGTCTTTCTTCCTACATCATCCGACTTTCTCTCTGTTGAAGAGGGTGTTTATGAAATAGGCTA
>CAZJDS010000045.1:0-9095 GCA_964544795.1 uncultured Alkaliflexus sp.
CAAAAACAGCGTTTACATCAGGCGGGAAAACCGACTGATAATGCTCATTTACAGCTACTGCAGGATTGGCCCACCAAAGGAAAGTCTGGGGAAAAGGAGTAGGATTATAAAGCTGCCCTTTAATTTCCAGATATGCCTTACCAGGATGCAGGGTAAAACCTGCCATCCCCTTTTGGTGAAACATTCTCTCATTTTCGCTGACCCATACTGTCACGCTACCGTCGGCATTTTCTTCTATGCTATGATCAATCGGGCAAAATGTACTAGGTCTGTGATGCTGCGGCCAATTGAACTCAATACCACCCGAAATCCAAGGCCCGACTAATCCCACCAAGGCAGGCTTTATTACATGATTGTAATAGATAAAGTGGCGCTCTTTTATTTTATCATATGCCATTTGTATACGACCACCAAGTTCGGGCAGAATCATGACTTTTATATATTCATTCTCCAGATATATTGCATTATAGGTCTTATCCTGCTTTTCATTTTCAATCTTTTCAATTACTGGATAGGGATAAACCACTCCACTACTTCCTTGATAAACTCGTTTTTCAAGAAAGAGGGGGTTTTTTTCTGCTTTTCCTGTTTCGTATGTAGGAATTACAATATTTTCGTACCAAGCTCTAACTTTCATTATTTATTTTCCTTTTTAATGTTTTTTGGTATTAATTCATCAGGTGTACCAGATGTGAAATAATTAATATTCACACGCTCTTTTTTCTCAAAGAGCTCTTTTACTACGGCCAGAGAAATTTCATCTTGAGGATCAAAGGACGATGTATTCATATATTGAGCAATACTATGTTTAAGCTGCGCGGATGCCAATCCATTTTCAGAATTTAGATTTAAGGAGGAAACCATAAGTTTCCCATTTCCGATGCGAGCCTCAAATAGCTGTGCCAATTTGCGGTTCAGAAACCATGTATCGATGGGCTGAACGAGGGGTTTAAATTCGGAAGGAAAACTGTCAATACACATCACTTGCTGATTATTAACTATCTCCCACCATTGATAATCGCTATGATAGGAGGTAGGGAAATCAGAAAAAGATGCATGGTCATCCTTCACCAAAATACCTAAGGTATGAGGAGGACGCATCTGGAACCATGAGGTATTCCAAAATACAGGAGTAAAATTGGCTTTTATATCCTTGCCATTTTCAACACTGCCAGCGGCATCCAAAAACACTTTTCCACCTTGGTCTAAATGCCGAATAGCAGCCTTGTCGAACGTTGAGGTATAATACACATCGTCGTCGGGAATTGCTCTTTTTTCAGATGGAAAGACCCAAAAACTCCACTTATTGGTATAATCTCCCACACTAATCTCAAGTTGACATTCAGTGGCAGTTTGTATTGAAGACAAATCCCATTCAATATTTCCAATTGAGGTAAGTCCTCCAGTGGGAATACTAATATTATCGAAGCTCCCCGACTTAAGAACATCTCCTTGTTTTATAGATATAGTATAATGAGCATTAACATCTTTTAAGGAGGAGGGACCAAAGTGAGATACTTGCAAATGACTGCTAAAAGTTTCTTTGTTGCTAAAAACAAATTTCTCCATTTCAGCCAATGGAACTGTTTGATCGCAAAACTGTTTAAACTCACTCTTGGTGATATAGTCCTTTTCCCGCCAGAATGCATTTAGAAGACCCACAATAGCCGAACCCTGTCCGGGAAAATCAGTCAGACCCAGCAACTGGAAACCATCCAAATTAGAGGTGCGCAATTGAGCTTCTATCTCGGCTTTGTAGCATAGAACCTGCAGTTTACCAGAGGCCATCAAAAAGTCATGCGCCTGATCTGCCAAGTGCTTATCTTTCATCTCCTGTAGGAACATCTCAAAGTTCTTGGCTTTGTAGACTCCTGTATACTGGGGTATTTCGTCGAAATCGGGAAATACACAATATTGTCCCATTTCATGTGTAACGTAGGGTCTTGACTCATCCACAATTCTTTCGTCATAATTAAAAGTAGAGCTTGGCTGCTCTTTAAATGGGAGCCCCCTTGGATTCGAGCGAACAAGAAACTCACTTTCGGGATTAACACTCCAGCTTCTTCCAATGGCAGCCGCCGTATATAGCCTTCGAGCATCCTTCTTTTTCCATTCTTTAAGACTGGCATCCAAGAAGGGAACATAATTTCCGTAGGGCTCATTGCAGTAACTCCACATGATGAAAGACGGATGATTTCCAAAAGCTTTGATGATACGATCCGTTTCTTCAAGTATGTATTTGTCTATAGGTCTGCCATCCCCTAAAGAAGTGCCATGATTTGGCCAGCTGGCAGCTTCAGGTTGCAAGTAAACTCCATGCTTATCTGCAGCTATAAAGGCTGCTTTAGGGGGACAATGAGAATGAAAGCGTATGTGGTTTAAGCCACTCTCCTTACAGGCTTTCATGACTTCTTCCCATGATGCTACATCTGTAGGGGCATAACCCGTTAAAGGGAAAACATTATTTTCTAAGGTCCCACGCAAAAATAAAGGACGCCCATTTAATACAATCTGACCATTCTCAGCAACTACTTCTCGCATACCAAAAGTCGAAGATTTTTCATCCAGTCCAGCTTCAGTAGTCTTTAAGGCGACTTTCATTTCGTATAAGTTGGGTGTAAACTCATCCCAGAGCTTAACTTCATCACCCATGGCATACTCGAACTCTATCTTATGACTACCCCTTTGAACAACAAAATTGCCACTATGAGAAGGAAGAGACTCATTCTCATTAAAGCTCTGTAAGTTAAGATTTGCATCCACTGGAATACCCAGTGAATTTTTAATATTTACTACGACTTTGACACTTTTCTCTTTAATATTTGGATAAAGTTGAATGTCATCAATGGATACTTTTGGATCAGCTTGCAAATACATGTCCCCCACTATTCCATTCCAATTTCCTTGTGTATGCTCTGACACACTATGCGAGTCGGGACCAACATTTACTGAATCGAGTCTGTTATCAATCCTAATGGTAATCATATTTTTTCCACTTCTCAATAATTTAGTGATATCAAATTCATGAGGAACCGAAAGACTATTCTCACTGCCTGCTTTTTGTTGATTAATCCAGACGGTGGTCTGCCAATGCGGACGCTCCAAATGCAACAACACACGTTGTTCCTTCCAATTTTCGGGAATACTTATATTTTTTCGGTACCAAGCAGCACCTTTATAATACAAGTTAGGTGTTAGCCAAAAAGGAAATTTTATTTGTCCAGGCTGGCGATACTTTTCGTAATTTGGATTAAAATAGAAAGAACTGTCGTAAATAGTCCCAGTCCATGCAGTTTCCAAAGTGGGTATCTCTCCTTTTCCATTTTCTTTCATAGAACCAGGAAGCATGACGCTTTCTGACAAGTCCATGGCAAACCATTGCTCACTAAGGCCTTTATCCTCAGAATCCATGGCAAATTGCCATTTGCCAGAGAGATCTATGCGATTCTTTTTTGAAGTTGAGCAAGCTGCCAAAAGCAACAGTACTCCGAGATAAGCTAATTTGGATATTTTCATAATTGCTAATTTGAATTAAATTCCTTTTTCAATTTCTTCCAGACTCTTACCCTTGGTTTCGGGAAGATTTTTCAGAATGAATAAAAACCCACCCAAGCAGATAAAAGTATATAACCAAAACGTCCCACTGGCATTCAATAAATCATTCAGGATGGGAAAAGTGTATGTCAGAACAAAACTGGCCGACCATAAAGCTGTTGTTGCAATAGCCATAGCAGCACCTCGCACCTTGTTGGGAAATATTTCGGAAAGTATAACCCAGGTGGTAGGAGCTAATGTCATGGCATAGGTCGCTATGGCGATTAAAACCAACACCAAAATAGCGATTCCACGCACTTCATAAAAATAGCTGAGGCCCAATAAAGAATAGACGAAAGCCAGTCCGATAGATCCCAGAAGCATTAATTTCCGACGTCCCCAACTATCTACTACCCTTATAGCTACAAAAGTAAAAACAAGGTTCACTATTCCAGTAATAACAATATTGAAGAGCATGTCACCCACTGAATAACCCGCCGCAGTAAATATTTCTTCAGCATAATTAAATATGACATTGATACCGCACCACTGTTGAAACACTGCCAAGACAATTCCTAACACCAGCAAGGGGCGAAGTTTTTTCGATCGCAACTCACTCCAATTGCTTTTAGTTTCATGGTCATGAACCGTTTCTCTAATACTGTTTCCTTCTTCACGAGCATAGGCCTCTCCTCCAACTTTTTTCAAGGTCAGCATAGCTTGCTCACCTTTACCGATGCGAAACAAGAAACGTGGGCTCTCAGGAATAAAAAAAGCAAGAAACAGAAACGAAACTGCAGGCACGGCTTCAGCCCAAAACATCCAGCGCCATCCCAATTGTCCATTCCAGGATGCTAATATCATGTCATCTGTGAAACCTACTGGAATTTTATCAGCTATTATAAAGTTGACAATTTGTGCCAACAAAATCCCAATCACAATGGTAAGCTGATTGATAGAAACTAAACGCCCACGTAAATGGGCAGGAGCTATTTCAGCAATATACATAGGAGATATAGCGGAAGCGAAACCAATACCCATGCCGCCTATTAACCGATAAATGATAAATGGTGTAAACTGATCAACCATACCTGTTCCAATAGCTGAAACAGTAAATAAAACGGCTGCCAGAATCAAGGACTTTTTTCGACCAAAACTATCGGAGAGATACCCTGATGCCATAGCTCCAAACAAACATCCGATTAATGCGCTACTCATTGCCCATCCCTGAAGGTAGGGCGAGTTACCTATTTCGAAAAAACGCTCATAAAAAGGTTTGGCTCCTCCAATAACCACCCAATCATATCCGAACAATAAACCTCCCATTGCCGAAACGAGTGTGATTCCGATAATGAGTTTCATATTAAAATGCGATTGATTCATTTGATTCTATATTGGTTATAACAAAACTAAGCATCAAATCATCTATTTCCAATATATAATTTTATCAAAACATGGACTATCTTATCACAATTTGAATTAAAGACGATATGAAAAATGTATGTATAGCACCTGCCTAAAATACTACAATTAAGTATCTTTGTAAGAAAGTTATAAGTATAACTCAACAAACATCTGTAAATACATTAACAATATAAACATCTTAAAGCAATGAAGAAGCAGGAAGGTTTTCCAGGACAACTCAGCTATGTTATTCCAGAGAAAATATTGGCACTTATTAGAAATAATCCTAAAGTTGAGGATTTGTACTTTACTGATATAGGGTATTATCCTAATGCACAATATCATTTTCGTGAACGGCAAAAGGGAATTAACCAAAACATATTGATATACAATGTAGGGGGTTCAGGAATAATAAAAATAGGAGATTCTATCTTTCATCTTGAGGCAGACCAATTTTTCATTATTCCGGAAGGAATTTCTCATGCTTACTATTCCGATAAAAATAATCCATGGTCCATATACTGGATCCATTTCTGTGGCAGAAAAGCCAAACAGCTGGCACAACCCAATCTTCAAATTGTAAACGTTATTAGAACAAAGACATCCAGAATAAATGAGCGACTGGAACTTTTTGCAGAAATATTTCAGCATTTGGAACGGGGATTTAGTTTAGAATCTCTTGAGTACACAAATTTGTGCTTTTCCTATTTATTAGCATCTTTCATTTATTTGAAACAATATAGAATGAAAAGTGAATGGTTGACAAAAGATCCTGTCGATCAAATCATCAATTTTATGCTCCAAAACATTCAGAAAAAATTCAAATTAGCAGCACTGGCATCTGTGGTCAATCTTTCTGCATCTCACCTATCGCGCCTGTTTTCTGCGCAAACCGGGCACTCTCCGATTGACTATTTCAATCAGCTAAAGATTCAGCGAGCATGTAATTTTTTAGATAATACAAAATTACCTATTACAGATATTTCAATAGAACTTGGCTTTAGCGATCAATTTTACTTCTCGCGCCAGTTTAGAAAAGTAATGAATATGTCACCACGGGAATATCGAAATAGATAAAATAGCTTTTAATAGACTTATGAATTTTAAAATCGTCCTTCATATTTTTTAGATCTCATAGACTTACTTTTTGATGTCAGACTTTACTATTTAAAACCTACTAAAAAGAAAATGATGTTTTTTATTTTTTCCCGCAGTACATAACCTCTCCATTCTCATTTAAGATCAATTTATGTGTTACACTATCAGGTAATTGTTCTTGATGATGCGTCACATAAATCCAGGTAATATTGTTTTGTTGGGTTAGAGAGTCCAGTATGTTTTTAAAATGAATTTGTTGAGAAAGGCCAAATCCTTGGCAAGGTTCATCCAATATTAATAAAACAGGGTTTTTAACCAGGGCTCTTGCCAATAGAGTTAGGCGCTGCATTGTAATAGGAAGGTTCCTCAAAGGTTGGTTTGCATATTCTGACAGATTGAAAAGAT
This sequence comes from uncultured Alkaliflexus sp., assembly GCA_964544795.1. GTDB lineage: Bacteria > Bacteroidota > Bacteroidia > Bacteroidales > Marinilabiliaceae > CAZHHH01. The sequence continues at coordinate 6,442 of CAZJDS010000045.1, forward strand.
CAATCCATTGCATAACAGATTTTTCTTGATCGGCATCTATCTTTTTGAAGAATCCTATTGTATCAAAAAACCCTGATGAGATGGCTTTTTTACAGGTTATATTTGCAGGGAAAAACTGGAATAGTTCGGGAGAGACAAACCCGATTTTCTGTTTGATTTCCCAAATGCTTTCGCCACTACCTCTCTTTTTATCAAATAGAATAATATCGTTGGCATAAGCCTGTGGATGATCGCCATTTATCAGACTTAGAAGGGTAGATTTTCCTGAGCCATTGGGGCCAGAGAGAGACCATCTTTCTCCTTGCTTAATTGACCAATTGATCTCTTTTAATACGGGCTTGTCATTGTATTTTACTGTTACATCTTTCATTTTAATGATATCTGCATACTTTGGATGATTCTTGAGTGATAAAGGGATTTTATCCAAATCAGAAATAATTTTGGGTTCGGTTTTTATTTCTGCGGGTTGGAAGTTTGCTCTATCATAAATCAAAGGAGTTTTGCCCTTTTGCATCTTTACCACTTTATTAAAGATAGATGGAATCTCATTTTCATGGCAGGCGATAACTAAAGTTATTTTGGAATCACTTATCGCTTTAAAAATGGAGTCGAATTTTTTCCTTGTCTCAACATCAATACCCACCAGAGGTTGATTCAAAAACAAAATTAAAGGGTTTTTAATAAGAGCTTCACCCAGCCTGACTCTGCGCGACTCTCCATTAGATAGTTTAATAAGATGTTTGGATAGTAATGAATCTAAATTCAATAGATCAACAACTTTTTTAAAGTCCCAGAAGCCTTTCCAGCGACTTTTGTTTGCTGCTTCATTTAGAAACTCCTCAGTAGTAAGTGAATCACCAGAGAAAGAAGCGTTGTAACGTTGCTGATAGAAATGACTCTTTAAATTTTGAAGATTTTTAAACGAGTGGCGTACATCCAAATAGGCTGTTAGTTGATAGGAGAAGAAAAATGGATCTTCTACTTTGTGGCTTTTTATAAACTCATCTATAAATTGTCTCTGTATGGTACCTGAGGAAAGCATTTGTTTGCCTGCCAAGCATTTTAATAAAGTGCTCTTTCCTGAAAAATCTGGACCCGTAATTGCAAGATGATCACCTGCTTTCACGGAAAAATTAAAATCATTAAAAATGGGTTTCTTGTTGAAAGAGACCGATGCATTGGTAACATGAATAAGCAGATCCGACATTTTAAACAGTAGGTTTTCTGGATTAACTGTCCAATGGTTTGCCAATGTATTTGCTAATTAAGGTGTTAATAGCTTTTGGCTCTCCTATAATAGTTAACACATCGTTTATTTCTAATATGGTATTTCCGTGTGGTGTTATGGTTTCTCCATTTCGCTCAATGAGAGCGACCAATACACCTGTTGGAAGCTTCACTTCCATTAATTTCTTGCCAACTAATTCTGCCTGATGCGTATCTGGAATCAGCTCAACCGTAACATACCTTTCGTTGTGGAGCAGATACTCTTTTAAAGAGCGATCGCTTGTTATAGATAATACCTCTTTGTGAAAATTCTTTCGTTCAACAATATCTACCAATCTTGATAACATCCTAAGTTGCTGACGCGGTTGATCAGTAGGGTTGACTAAAAAGAAGAAAATGCGTATATAATCTTCAGAAGAAATAGCCCCTTTATGAACTGGCTTTCTTATCCCTGGAGCTTTACAAAGAACAATGTGAAGTGATGGATGATCAATCCCCCGATTTTTTGCATACAACATTGAAACTGCTGGAATAGCCAGTGCTGGCTCGATGGGAGAAGTGGCATAAAATTCTTTAACCAATGCTTCTTTGGAGGCATGCATCTCAATAGAGAATCCTTCTGCCACATAGTTGGTTAACTCTTCATAATTCATCTCTTTTTCGAGACGAGTAACTCTTGCCCTTATAATGGTTTCATCAAATGGGTCGCCACGTCGAAGTCCTTTTTCCTTTAAAATACTCATGAATTCGCTCTCTAAATCTTCGTACTGATATTTACCCAGCAGTGCGAACCAATGGAAAATGGCTCCTTCGCGCTTTACTTTTGTTCGGGCATAGTAGTGATACCACAAATAGCCCAAACCGATGATGGCTGCTGTAAACAAGATGGTGGACCAACCCATATAAATGATTAATATAAAAGAGATGATGATACCCGCTATTTGCATTCCAGGATAAAGTGGCGATTTATAGCCAGGATCGTAGGAATCAATATTGCTCTTTCTAAAAACAATCACTGAAAAGTTGATAAACATAAATACCAGCAGTTGGAAGGTACTTGCAAGTTTTACAATTCCTTCTTCTGATAATACTATGATGAAAAATATTATGATAGAAGCAGTTAAAATGATTGCGGGTGAGGGGGTCCCTTTTTTACCTACTTTTGAGAAAATAGGTGGAAATAGTTTGTCTCTTCCCATGGCCAGGGGAAATCTTGAAGAGGCTAATAATCCTGCATTACCCGTAGAAGCAAAAGCGGCCATGGCTGCTCCTACCATTAAATAAACGCCTGAGTTACCGGGTAACCAGCGGAATAATTTTGATGCTGCTGCAGCGGCAGGTGCCAACTCGGTGGTTAATTTGTCAGGTTCGATGATAGAAACCATCACAAAAACGCCCAAAACGTAGATGACTCCAGTTACAATTAA
>CAZJDS010000045.1:9195-12602 GCA_964544795.1 uncultured Alkaliflexus sp.
CCAGAAGTTTTTTTTGCACCGACTAAATTTAAAACCATAAAAAAGAGAGTGGCAGCTACGGCGATTAATTTTATCGGCAAATTCCAAAAGATAACTGCGTAAGCGCCAATTCCAATGATGGCAAAAGCAGTTTTAAACATAACTGCAAAATAGGTTCCCAACCCACCGATGGTGCCCATTAAAGGGCCCAAACTTCTATCTAAGAAGAAGTAAGCTCCACCTGAACGAGGCAATGCAGTAGATATTTCTGCAATACTGAACATAGCAGGCATGATGAGTAATCCAGCCACCAAATAAGCGATAAAAACAGATGGGCCTGTATATTGCGAAGCCAATCCTGGAAGGAGGAAAAACCCTGAGCTAAACATGGCACCTGTACTGATTGAAAAAACGTCAAAAAGTCCCAACTCCTTCTTTAAACTCTTATTTTTTGACATGTAATGGTTCTAGTTTAAATCTCTTTTTATGTAATAATCATTAAAGAAAAGTGAAAAGCAGTATTTTTTAATTCTTCAAAATAGGGATAATTTTTATATTTTTTGAAAGAACTTTTTCAATAGTTAGCTTTTTAGCAGTTGTAGTTTAGTCTGCAATTCACTCTTTGCTAATTTAAGTGCTTTGTCAAATGAGTCACACAGATAAATCTCTTCGATGATCTGCGATATTTTACTCTTTTCTAAATTTGTTTTCACTTCTTTACTGAGCCCAGAAAGAATTACAGTTACCCCTTTGTGTTTTAGTATTTTAAGAGTACTTTTCAAATTATGAATACCTGTTTCATCAATGAATGAAACGTGGCGCATTCTAATAATTAATACTTTGCTGTCAAGACCAATCTCTTCAATTACTTCTGAATATCTTCTGGCCGAGGCAAAAAACAGAGGACCGCTAATTTCATAAATGGAAATTCCTTTGGGTATATCTGAATAGTCTTCAATAACATCTGTATCAATAATATTATTAATTCTTTTTTCACTTATATCAGACATCCTCTTCATAAACAGTACTGCTGATAGGCCTACACCAATTTGAATTGCTACAGTTAAATCAACTAAAACAGTAAGGAAGAAAGTGGTTAGTAAAACGATAACATCAAATGAGGATCCTTTTAAAATGGAAAGGAATGAACGCCACTCACTCATATTATATGCCACAACAATAAGAATCCCAGCTAAACAGGACATGGGGATTAGTTTTGCCCATTTTCCTAAAAACAGCATAATTAAAAGTAAGGTAATTGCATGTACAATTCCTGCAATAGGTGTTCTACCGCCATTTTTAACATTGGTTGCAGTCCGTGCGATAGCTCCAGTGGCTGGAATTCCTCCAAAGAAGGGAGTAACAATATTTGCGATTCCTTGCGCAATAAGCTCGGTGTTTGAACGATGTTTTCCTCCAATCATACCATCGGAAACTACGGCAGAGAGTAAGGATTCAATTCCTCCTAACATGGCAATTGTTAAAGCAGGTACCAAAAAATGATGAAGATTTAGAAAATCAATATTGGGCATTGCAAAACTGAATTTGTTGGGAATCTCTCCAAAAAAGGTTTCAATAGTTGATACCGGAATATCGAATAGATAAACTACCGCAGTGATTAATAATATTGAAATAAAAGAACCTGGGATTCTGGATGTAACCTTTTTTGAAAAAACAGTAATAAGAATAGTTACTGCGGTAATGATTATGGCAAGAAAATTAAACGACATAAAATTTTCACCATATAACGTCCATTTTGCTATGAAATCCGACGGAACTTTTTCAATATCTAGACCAAGTGCATCTTTTATTTGTGTTGAAAATATTACCAAAGCAATGCCACTTGTGAATCCGACAATTAATGGATGTGGGAAATATTTCAAGAGAGCACCAAGTTTTAGTACTCCCATAACGATGAGTATTATCCCTGCAAGTATGGTTGAAATAATTAGTCCGTCTATTCCATATTGTTCGACAATGGCATATAAGATAACAATAAATGCTCCTGTAGGTCCACCAATTTGCACTCTGCTTCCTCCTAATAAAGAGATGATAAAGCCTGCAACAACAGCGGTGATTATTCCTTTTTCTGGTGAGACACCTGATGCAACAGCAAACGCAATGGCCAATGGCAATGCAACAATTCCAACTACAATGCCTGCTAATATGTCTTTCGATAGTTGTTGTTTGGTTATGCCTGAACGGAGTATTGTATATAGTTTAGGCTTAAAAAAGTTTTTCATTTTATCTGTTTACTTAGTCGTGTAGAAATTTATGTAGAATAAAATCAATTATCTTATTAAATAGTAAACTCAAGTAGTAAATGCAACTTTTAGTAGTATTGTTGTTAATAAGATGGTTTTAAAAACTGAGAAAAACACTTTTATTTTAGCTCTCTTGAAGGGTGTATAAATCATATTAGACCTCTTTAGAAAAGACTGATGCTTACCTTATAATAAAAATGCAAAGATACACAATCTCTAAGAGGTTATTTAAAAAATTATAGAATCTTAAATTTTGTCCTGTTTAATCGATTGTAACTATTTTTACTTTTTTATTAAAAGTGCTGAATATGAATAACGACCATAATCTGATTCTCTTAAAAGGAGACTTTCTTAATCAATCCTTTACAATCAATTTGAATGCACAATCATTATTTATACATTTGCCACAAATAAAATAAACGAATTTTTTGATATCTGAAATCACGTTTAATCTCGTGTCTAATTTGTTGTAAGAGTAAAAAATTAGTTATATTTCAGAAGATAATGAGCGAAAATAAATTAAATAAAGAGTTATTTACTTGCAACCATACAACAGATGAACTATACTTTTTTTGATTTTCTGACCATGGTCGGCTCATTGGGGATGTTCCTTTACGGAATGAAAGTGATGAGTGAATCCCTGCAAAAAGTCGCTGGTTCAAAAATGAGAACTATCCTGTCGGCAATGACATCCAACCGTTTTCTTGGTGTCCTGACAGGTTTTTTTGTGACTACAGTTGTGCAATCTTCCTCCGCTACAACAGTTATGGTGGTAGGTTTCGTAAATGCAGGTCTCATAACTCTTAAACAGTCTATTGGCGTGATTATGGGTGCCAATGTGGGAACCACAGTAACAGGATGGATTATTACTCTTTTTGGGTTTAAGATGTCTATCAGTGATTACTCCCTGCCATTGATTGCTCTTTCTCTTCCTTTAATATTTTCTAAAATTAGCAATAGAAGATCATGGGGGGAGTTTCTTTTGGGGTTTGCACTCCTATTCTTAGGGTTGGATTATCTCAAAGTTTCTGTGCCTGACATCAGTCAAAGTCCTGAGATTTTAAGTTTTGTTGAAGGGTTCACAGGTCTCGGTTTCCTTTCCACTGTTATTTTTCTTTTTATAGGAACTGTTCTCACCGTAGTTATTCAATCTTCATCAGCCAC